>NZ_JASJVI010000003.1:0-131040 GCF_035019865.1 Cryobacterium sp. 10I5 | reverse complement strand
TCTTCGATCCAGTCGATCCCGTTGACGTTGAGGCACGGCAGGGTTGTCGGGGCGGGCACCGCGACCCCGCAGTGCAGCAGCACGGCGGCCGGGCTGCCCCACGCGCCCGTCGCCTGGGCGTTCGTCTCGCGCTCGGCCTGGTCGGCGACGAGCGTCGGCAGGTGCACGACGATGTCGGCACAGCCGGGGTTCACGGCGTCCGCCGCGGGTTCGAGGGCGACGCTCGCCGTGCATCCGCTCAGGAGCACGACCCCGGCCAGGGCGAGGGTCATGGCGGCCGGGAGACGGCGGGGGGTGCTGCGGGAAGTCATCGCATTCAGGCTACCGTTTGAAGATGACCCCTGCTGCGAAGACCCCTGCCGCGACCTCACCGACGGCCGCCAGGCCGGAGCAGACCCTCGCCGAGCTCAGCGAGGGCCAGGTGCTCGCCCGGATCTTCCCACGGCTGCCCGGAGCCGCCACCCAGCTGCTCGGACCCGGCGACGACGCCGCCGTGCTGCGAGCCCCCGACGGACGCTTCGTCGTCACGACGGACATGATGATCCAGGGCCCGGACTTCCGGATGGCCTGGTCGACCCCCCACGACCTCGGCTGGAAGGCCGCCGCGACCAACCTGTCCGACGTCGCGGCCATGGGTGCCCGGCCGACCGCCCTCGTCGTCGCGATCGCTGCGCCGCCCTCGACCCCGATCTCGGTCATCGAGGGCATCGCAGACGGCCTTCGCGACTGCTGCGAGGCGCTCGCGCCCGGCTGCGGCGTCGTCGGCGGCGACTTGTCCGCCTCCGACGCCCTCACGCTGGCCGTGACGGCCTTCGGTGACCTCGAGGGCCGGGAACCGGTGCTGCGCTCCGGAGCGCGCCCAGGTGACCGTGTGGCCCTTGCCGGAGGCCTCGGTGAGGCCGGGGCCGGCCTCGCATTGCTCTTCCGTCACGGGGTCGACGCGAACGGCGTCCCCGATGCCGCGCTCGCGTCGGCGGTTCGGGAGCAATACCCGGTCGAGGTCGGCGCCCAGCTCGCCCCGCGGCCGCCGATCGACCTCGGCCCGGCCGCGTCCCTCGCGGGGGCGACCGCGATGATGGACCTGTCCGACGGCCTCTTCATCGACGCCGGGCGCCTCGCGACGGCGAGCGGGGTCGGCATCGACTTCGCCGCGGACTCCCTCGGCGACAGCGTCGGACTCGCGCTCGGCGGCGGCGAGGACCACGGCCTGCTCGCGACCTTCCCGGCCGGCGCCGTGCTGCCGGAGGGGTTCCGCCTCATCGGCACGGCGACGGATGCCGCCGGCACGGTCCTCGTGGACGGCCGCACGCACGAGCAGGGCGGCTGGGACCCGTATCGCGGCTGGGACGGCGCCCTGGGCTGAGGCCACGCTGCCGTATCCGCCCGAGACTCGCCCCCGGCGCCGAGTGTCGCCGTTCGAACGGCGACGGTCGGCGCGAACGGCGACACTCGACGCGGCTGCGGCGGCAGGGCGGCGGCTATTGGCCGGCGAGCACCGGGGCGGCGTACCAAACGGTCGTGTCGCCGTAGTCCTTGCGGCGCTCGGCGGCCAGGCCCGGACCCCAGGACGGCTCGGGGGAGCGGGAGCTTCGCTCGACGACGACGAGGGCGTCCGGGTCGAGCAGGGGGGTCAGCGCGAGCAGGTTGTGCCCGAGTTCGACGTCGGAGAGCTCATAGGGCGGGTCGAGGAAGACGAGTTCGAACCCGTCGCCCGTCGCCGCGAGAAATGACTGCACGGCCTGCGCGGAGACGCGGATCGACGGTCCGTCCTTCTTCGGGGCGGCCTTGAGCACTGCGTCGGTGTTCTTCCGGCACATCTGGGCGGCCCCGTAGCTGTTCTCCACGAGGGTCACGATGCGGGCTCCCCGACTTGCAGCTTCGAGCCCGAGAGAACCCGAACCCGCGTAAAGGTCGAGCACCCTGGCGCCCCTGATGACGTCGCGGGCGTCGAGGGCGGAGAAGATCGCCTCGCGCACCCGGTCGCTCGTGGGGCGCGTGCCCGACTTGGGAACGGCGAGGGGCAGGGAACCGGCGAACCCGGAGATGATGCGCGTCATGTCCGTTCGAGCCTAGCCGGACCGCAGTGTCGGCGGCCCCGCCTACGATCGAAGCATGACGGATGCGACCGCGGCGGCCGGTGTGAAGTTCATCGGTGCCCTGACCCTGGATACCCCACTCACGGCAATCCGCACCGTGACGCCTGCCGAGGCGAAATCGCTCGCCAAGGCGTTCGACATGCGGACGGTCGGCGACGTGCTCAGCCATTACCCGCGCCGCTACGCCAGACGCGGCGAGCTCAGCGCGATCAGCGAACTGCCGCTCGACGAACAGGTCACGATCTTCGCCGAGGTGCGCTCGATCTCCACCCACGAGATGAAGACCCGCAAGGGGTCGATCACGACCGTCAAGATCTCCGACGGCCGCGGCATCCTCACTCTCACCTTCTTCAACCAGGCCTGGCGGGAGAAGCTGCTCGCGCCCGGCACCCGCGGCATGTTCACCGGCAAGGTCACCTCGTTCAAGAGCCAGCTGCAGCTGGCGCATCCGCACTACAAACTCTTCGTCGCCGGGAGCGACGAGGAACAGGAACATGAGATCCCCACGGAGGGCGAGGCCTGGCTCGTCGAGCCCGTCCCGGTCTATCCGGCGACCGCCGCTGTTGCGAGCTGGGACTTCCAGACGATCGTCGGAAAAATACTCAAGCATCTCGGCCCCGTCGAGGACCCGCTCCCGCCGGCGCTCCGCGCCGAACGCGGCCTGCTCCCGCAACGCAAGGCCCTCGAGCTCATCCACCAACCCGCCGTCGACGCCGACTGGATCAGGGCCCGAGACACCCTCCGGTTCACGGAGGCGTTCGTGCTGCAGAGCGCGCTCGTGCAGCAGCGCAACGCCGCCAGGGCGACGAAGTCGACCGCCAGGGTTCCCGTCCCCGGCGGATACCTCGAGCGCTTTGATGCCCGACTTCCGTTCATCCTCACCGACGACCAGCAGACCGTCGGGGCCGAGATCGCGAGGGACCTCGCAAACACCGCCCCGATGAACCGGCTCCTGCAGGGCGAGGTCGGCTCAGGCAAGACGCTCGTCGCGCTGCGGGCCATGCTCGCCGTCGCAGACACCGGGGGACAGGCCGCCCTGCTCGCGCCGACCGAGGTGCTCGCGGCCCAGCACCTCCGGTCGATCGTGCATATCCTCGGCCCAGACCTTGCCGCAGAACTCGTGCCGGTGCTGCTCACCGGCAACCTGCCGGTCGCCCTCCGGCGCAAGGCGCTGCTGCGCGCGGTTTCCGGCCAGGCCAGGATCGTGATCGGAACGCACGCCCTGCTGGCCGAATCGGTGTCATTCTTCGACCTCGGACTCGTGGTCATCGACGAACAGCACCGTTTCGGGGTCGACCAGCGGGAGGCACTCCGCCTGAAGGGGGCTGTGCCACCGCACCTCCTCGTGCTGACGGCCACGCCGATCCCGCGCACGGTCGCCATGACGGTCTTCGGCGACCTCGACGTGTCGACGATCGCCATGCTCCCGGCCGGCAGGCAGGGCATCGAGACCTACGTGGTGGCGCTCGCCGAAAGACCGCAGACCTTCTCGCGCGTCTGGACCCGGCTGGCCGAGGAACTCGCCCTCGGCCGTCAGGGTTTCGTCGTGTGCCCTGCGATCGCGCCGAAGGAACTTGAAGAGGGCGAAGACGTCGAACAGTCGGCCGTGACAGAGGCCGGCGCCTCCGATGCGGGGCCCGCGGTGCCGCCGGAGTCCGTCGAGGTCGTGCTCGAGCGGCTGCGCGCCCGGCCGGAGCTCGCGGCGGCCAGGATCGAGCCGCTGCACGGCCGGATGACCGCGGACCAGAAGGACCAGACCATGCTGGCCTTCGCCGCGGGGGAGATCGACGTGCTCGTCGCCACCACGGTGATCGAGGTCGGCGTCGACGTGCCGAATGCTTCGGTGATGGTGGTGCTCGACGCCGACCGGTTCGGGGTCTCGCAGCTGCACCAATTGCGCGGGCGGGTCGGTCGTGGCGGGGTGCCGGGGCTCTGCCTTCTCGTCACCCGAGCGGAAGTCGACTCACTCGCCCGGTCGAGAGTCGAGGCCGTCGCCGCAACCCTCGACGGCTTCGAGCTCGCCGAGATCGACCTCGAGCTGCGCAGGGAGGGCAATGTGCTCGGCAGCACGCAGTCCGGCGGGCGCTCGTCGCTGCGGCTGCTGCGGGTCGCGACCGACGGCGAACTCATCCTGGAGGCGCGCACGCACGCGCAGGAGCTCGCCGCGCGTGACCCCGAGCTCGCGACGGTGCCGGCCCTCCGCGACGCGGTGCGCCGGCGGCTGGACGACGCAGGGCGCGCCTCGCTCACCAAGGGCTGAACGGCGAGCGGCGGACGACAGCACCCGGATCCTGGGATAAGCGACATTTCCCCTGCGCGAATGCGCCATGCACCGGCGGATTTGCCGAGAGTGTTGTGCTCGGGGAGGCGCGGGGCATGCTCGCGGGTTAGGGTATTGCGTATGCGCAGGATCGCCGTTGTCCCTGGTTCATTCGACCCCGTCACACTGGGGCACCTCGACGTGATCGAACGGGCGGCGGGCCTCTTCGACGGAGTGCACGTGCTCGTCGTGCACAACCCGGGCAAGACGGCCCTCCTGCCGATCAGCCAGCGGGTTTCCCTGCTGCAACGGGCCATCGCGGACGCCGGCCTGCCAGACACCATCATCGTCGCGTCCTGGAGCATGGGACTGCTCGTCGACTACTGCCTCGAGGTCGGGGCGAGTGTGCTCATCAAAGGCATCCGCTCCCAGGTCGACGTCGCCTATGAGACTCCGATGGCCATCGTGAACCGCAACCTCGCGGGCGTCGAGACCATCTTCATGCTGCCGGACCCGGCGAACGCCCACGTCTCCAGCTCCCTCGTCAGGCAGGTCGCCGCGCTCGGTGGCGACATCTCGCCCTACGTGCCCCGCGTCGTCGCGCAGTACCTGCAGAAGGCACCCGTGTGACTGCCCTGCCCGCAGGCGCGACAACGGATGCCCCCGCAGGCGTCCCGACGCAGCGTGCCGCGGGCATCCGCTCGGCTGGGGCAGCCGGACCAGGGCACGACCCCGCGGCCGAGGCCGATGTCGCCCTCGGCCTCGACGTGGTCGCTGAGGCCGGCCGGGCCATCATCCGCAACGTCGAAACGGTCATCGCGGGCAAGCACCCCGCTGTCGTCACGGCACTGACCGTGCTCCTCGCCGAGGGCCACCTCCTCATCGAGGACGTGCCCGGTGTCGGCAAGACCATGCTCGCCAAGGCCCTCGCCCGCTCCGTCGACTGCTCGGTCAGCCGCATCCAGTTCACACCGGACCTTCTCCCGTCGGACGTCACGGGTGTGAGCGTCTTCAACCAGGTCGACCGCAGGTTCGAGTTCAAGCCGGGAGCCATCTTCGCGAACATCGTGATCGGCGACGAAATCAACCGCGCGAGTCCGAAGACCCAGTCGGCTCTCCTCGAGTGCATGGAGGAACGCCAGGTCACCGTCGACGGTGCCACCTACCTCCTGCCGCTCCCGTTCACGGTCGTCGCGACCCAGAACCCGATCGAAATGGAAGGCACCTACGCCCTCCCGGAAGCCCAGCGGGACCGGTTCATGGCCCGGATCTCGATGGGCTATCCCGACACGACCTCCGAGCTCGCGATGCTCGACTCCCGCGACACCTCGAGCCCGCTCGCCGGAATCGACGCCGTGGTCACGGGCGCGCAGTTGCGGGCCATGATGAGCGCGGCCCGCGGAGTCTTCGCCTCCAGCGCCGTCAAGCAGTACGCCGTCGACATCGTCAGGGCCACCCGTTCGGACAAGGACCTCCGTCTCGGCGCGAGCCCGCGGGCGACCCTGCAGCTCATCCGCGCGGCCAAGGCGCAGTCCGCGCTGCAGGGCCGTGACTTCGTGCTCCCCGACGACATCGATGCGCTCGCCGTCGCCGTGCTCGGGCACCGGCTGGTGGCGAGCAGCCGTGTGCTCGGGCACCAGCACCAGGATTCGAGCCCGTTGCTCGAAGACATCGTGCGCCGGATCCTCGCGGCGACCCCGGTGCCACTCGGCGCGTCCGGCCACCCCTAGCCGCCATGCCAGCGCGGCGACCTTCCTCACGGCCGGTTCGTGTTCCCCGGCCAACGCTCCGGGGCGGCGCGTTCCTCTGCGGGGGAGCGGCGCTCGTGCTCGTGTCGCTCTCCGAGAACCGGAGGGACCTGCTGTTCATCGCCCTCCTGCTGATCTCGGTACCGCTCGTCGCCGGGCTCGCGGTGGCCATCCGGCCCGTCCGGGTGCGCGTCGGTCGCGACTTCCGCCCCAACCTTGTGTCAGCGGGCGGTGAGACGACCGAGCTGTTGATCCTCGAGAATCTCGGGGCGCAACGCCTGTCCGGTGCGCTCTGGCGGGAGACCGGCCCGATGGGGATGACTCCGATGCCGAGGGACCTTCCCCTGCCGACGCTCGCCGGACTCGGCGGAGCCTGGGGTCGTCGCGGAGTCGGCGACGCCTTCGGTGAGGGCCCCGATGCGGCGGCCCGGACCGTGCGGCTCGAGTGCCCGCTCTCCCCGCACGCACGGGGACGGTACGAATACGGGCCGGTCGTGCTCGGTCAGTCCGACCCGTTCGGACTCGTCACGGCCCGCTGGGCGGTCGGCGGTCGGCGTGAACTGGTCGTCACCCCGCGGATCACCCCCCTCCCCGGCCGGGGACTCGCGAGCATGCTCGGCGGCGGAGAAGCCCTCGAACGGCAGCGGCTGCTCAATCAGAACTCGGACGAGCTGATCGCTCGTGAGTACCGGCCGGGGGACTCCCTGCGCCGGGTGAACTGGCCGGCCACCGCACGCCACGGCGAAATCATGGTGCGGCAGGAGGAACACCGGAGCGACTCCGGCGTGCGGTTCGTGCTCGACACGCTCGAGCACGCCGAAACGGGAACCCGCGAGGCCGACCGGGGGCGGCGCGCGAACGCGTTCGAGCTCGGGGTCGAAATCGCGGCATCCGTGTGCACGCACCTGCTCGCGGCCGGCTATCGGGTCGACGTCGTCGAACTCGGCCCCGCGCAACTCGGTACTGCCCAGCTCGGCCGCGCCCCGCACGGCGCACCGGGCACAATCGGCGCAGCGCCGATCGGGGCGGCCGGGTTCGGCGGGTCGCCTCCGGCCGGCAGCGGCGATGCAGACCCGGTCCGGTCGGGGAATCCGGTCTCCTACCGCGGATCCAGTGGCATCTCACACCTCCTCGAGGACCTCGCCGGCATCGTCCAGCTCCCCGCTGAATCCAGGCGCGACGGCGACGGCCAACACGTCGGGAACCGCGCGACACCGCGCGCACGCGTCCCCCGCGGGGCACTCCCGACCTTCGCCGTTCTCGGCGCCGGGGGCGCCCTCGACCTCGCCGTCCTCGCCGGGCTCGCGGCCAGTGCCCGGCCGGCGATCGCGTTCGTGCTCGAGCTCGTGCCCACGGATGCCCTCGAGCGGCTCAGGGAGGCCGGCTGGCGGTGCATACCGGTGCGATCCGCCACAGCGCTGCCGGCAGCGTGGCTCGACGCCGTCGGCGGGCGGGGGGCGCTCCATGAGCCTGCGTGAACGGATCCTGCCCGAGCGACCCGCCCCGATGCCTGCACCCCCGTCGGCACCGGCGGGTCGCCGGGGACCGCCGCGGCGCTCCTCCGGCTCCCTTTGGCCCGTGACCGGTGCCCTCGCGCTGCTTTTGCTCGTCGCGATGACCGCGCTGGGCCCCCTCCTGCAGGGCGCAGGGTGGTGGTGGCTGATGGCGGTCGAAGCGGTCGCCGTGCTCGTCGTCTCCGCGGGCATCCGCTCGCTCGGCCCCAAACCCTGGGTCGTGCCACTGGCCGGTGCCGGCGTGATCGTCGGGAGCGTCACCCTGCTCTTCGGCGGCGGGACCGGGTTGCTCTGGCTTGTGCCGACCGCCGACACGATCGACCGCTTCAGCGCGCTCGTCGAATCGGGGACCGCCTCCGTGCAGTCCCAGGGCACTCCGGCCGATCCCGTCACCGGCATCCTGTTCCTGCTCTGCATCGGGGCCGGCGTGATCGCACTGCTGATGGACGCCCTTGCGATCACCCTGCGGACACCGGCGCTCGCCGGGCTGCCCGTACTGGTGCCCGTCGGAGTGCCAGGGCTCATCCTGGACAACGGTACTGACAAGCTCACCCTTGTGCTCACGGCCGCGGCCTTCCTGCTCCTGTTAGGGGTCGATGTGCTCGGCCGGCGCCGCGGGGCAGCCGCTGGGCGACGCGAGGTCGTCGGGACCGCCGGCCCTCGCGGTACGGCCGGACGCGGCTGGCCCGTCACCGAGGCCTTCCTGATCGGCGGGCTCGGCGTCGCCACGGCGCTCGTGCTCAGCATCGTGGTCCCCAACCTGCCCGGAGACGGGCGGGTCGGCGGCCGGGCCACCGGACCGCTGCTCTTCGGCGACGGTGTGAGCGCCATGGTCAACCTCGGCCAGGACCTCCGCAGTTCCCAGGCAGGAGCCGCCCTGCACTACCGCACGAGCGCCGCCCAGCCGCCCTATCTCAAACTGCTCACCCTGGACCGGTTCGTCGGGCCGAGCTGGACGGCCCGTCTCGAGCCGACCAACACCGGGAACACCGTCGACGCGATCGACCGCCCGCCTGGGCTCTCCGTCCAGGTCGCCACCACGGAGGAGTCCACCCAGATCGTCATCGACGGGGTAGCCTCGGCCTGGCTGCCCACCCCCGGGGCGGCCACGAAGGTGTCCGGGCTCGTCGGTGCCTGGTACTGGAACGGCCCGACCGGGACGATCGCGAGCACGAACAGCACGACCCGCGGCCAGAAGTACACCGTCACCTCGCTCACCCTCGAGCCCACTCCTGAGCAGCTGCGCGCAGCGACGGGCCGGTACCCGGTCAGCGTCGAGTCGAGCCTGCGCCTGCCGAGGGACAGTCCCCTGATCATCGAACAGACCGCACGCGCTGTGACCGCGGGCACGACGACGCCGTACGACGCCGCCGTAGCCCTGCAGGAGTACCTGCGGGGGAACGAGTTCACCTACGACACCACCGCACCGGTCGCGGACGGCTACGACGGCGGCGGGGTCGACGTGGTCGGCACCTTCCTCGAGGTCAAGCGCGGCTATTGCGTGCACTTCGCCTCCGCGATGGCCGTGATGGCCAGGTCTCTCGGCATCCCGGCCCGCATCGCGATCGGCTACCTCCCCGGCTCCCGCTCCTCGAACTTCATCGAGGACAGGGACCGCTTCAACGTCGACGCCCACGACCTGCACTCGTGGCCGGAACTGTACTTCACCGGAATCGGTTGGTTGCCGTTCGAACCGACCCCTGGGCGCGGAACCGTTCCGAGCTATACCCGGCCGGCCGATCAGTCCACCCCGCTCGGCGGCCCAGTGGTCGGGGCGCCGTCGACCGCGCCGCGCCCGTTCGACGACGCCGGCCAGGCCCTGTCGACGGGAGGCGGTTCCGCGACGACGGCCGGGAACGACGCCGGAACCCCCGGACGCGTGGCTCTCATCCTCGGAGCGCTCGTCGTCCTCCTCGCCGCGCCGGGCGGCATCCGCCTGCTGCGGCGCAGACGCCGGCGCAACGACCTCGCCAGGGGCACGGCCGGAGGCGCAGAGGCCTGGCGGGAGCTCGTCGACACGGCACTCGATTTCGGGGTCATCGTGCGCGCCACCGAGACGCCCCGGGAATTCGCGGCGCGAATCGGCGCCCTGCCCGGTCTCACCGGCACCGGCGGGGCCGCAGCCGGTGCAGCACTTGCCCGGTTGCTCGCCGCGGCCGAGCGACACCGGTACGGGCGCCCTGCCGACGGGGCGCCGCAACCCGAGCTCCTCGGCGACCTCGACACGGTCTCGATGCGGATCAGCATGGGTGCGACCACGGGAGTGCGCTGGCGTGCCCGCCTGCTTCCAGCGTCCCTCTGGGGCTTCCTCGGCGAACGGGGGCGCGTACCCGTCACAGACGCGTAGAATCTCCCCCCGTGACCAAGTTTCAGAAGACCCCGTACAAGGTCGACGTGCGTGACCTCATCAACCGCCCCGGCACGATGCGTGAGCGCCACATCGACCTGATCGTTCCCGACGACCTCGGCGAGGGACTCGTTGCCGTCAAGGCAGGGTCGACGCTCGACGTCAACATCCGCCTCGAGACGCTGCACGAGAGCCTTCTGGTGTCCGCGCAGATCTCCGGAATCGCGTCCGGCGAGTGCGGAAGATGCCTGATTGACATCGACTTGCCTGTCCGAGTCGAGTTTCACGAGGTTTTCGCGTACTCTCTTGATGAAGCTTATGAGTGTGCGGTTGTCGAGGACCATGTGGATCTTGAACCGCTCATCAGGGATGCAGTGGTTCTGTCACTGCCTTTCCAGCCGGTCTGCCGGCAGGATTGCCCGGGTCTCGACCCCGAGACCGGGCAGCGGCTTGCCGTTTCCCCTGAATTCGAACCAGAAGTAATGCGCGATCCCCGCTGGGCAGCGCTTGTGAATTTCCAGGCTTCCGAAAGCATCGGCACGGATGAAGACATCCGCGCTGAAACGGATAGAAGAGAAGAGAAGTAGTCATGGCAGTCCCGAAGCGCAAGCAATCACGCTCCAACACCCGCTCACGTCGTTCCTGCTGGAAGGCCGAAGCCCCCACCCTGGTCAAGACCATGGAAAACGGCAAAGTCGTCTACAGCCTCCCGCACCGCGCCAAGGTCGTCACCGACACCGCCGGAACCGCGATGTTCATGGAATACAAGGGCCGCAAGGTCGCCGACATTTAATTCGGCGATGCATACGCCCCTGGTACCGCTCATCCGACGGATGCCGGGTCTTCTGACCCGGGCCATCCGCGCGGTTCGTCGCGGTACCATCGGGGCGGTCGCCGTATGACCGGCAACCGCGCATCCGGACACACGATGACCGGAGCGGAGGCCGACCCCTCGGCCCTCGTCGTTGCGCTCGGCGTCCAGATCGATGAGAGCCTGCTCGCGCTGGCGCTCACCCATCGGTCGTTCGCCTACGAAAACGGCGGGGTACCCACGAACGAACGCCTGGAATTCCTCGGCGACTCGATCCTGGGGCAGGCCGTCACGGTCATGCTGTACCGCACGTACCCGCTGCTCGACGAGGGCGACCTCGCCAAGCGTCGGGCCAGCCTGGTGTCGAGCGTGGCCCTTGCCGAAATCGCGCGAGGCCTCGGCCTCGGTGCCTACATTCGGCTCGGGCGCGGCGAGATCCTCACCGGTGGCCGCGACAAGTCGTCGATCCTCGCCGACACCGTCGAGGCGCTGATCGGCGCCGTCTACCTCGACACAGGGGCGGATGCGGCGACGGCCTTCGTGCTGCGCCTGATCGCGCCGATGCTCAACGACCCTGGTCACTTCGGCGTCTCGATGGACCCGAAGACGAGCCTGCAGGAGGCCGCGGCTCGGCTTGACGCCGGTGTCCCCGTCTACGCCATCGCCGAGAGTGGCCCTGATCACTCCAAGGTCTTCATCGCGACGGTCACCGTCGGCGTCGTCGTCGCGACCGGCGAGGGCACCAGTAAGAAGCACGCTGAGATGGCTGCCGCCCTCGAGGCGTGGAACCGGCTCGTCCCGCGCTAGTCGCGTGTCGCGCATGCAACGGATGCCCGATCGGCCGCTGGTCGGACACCGCACGTCCGTGTACCCGGTGACGGTATGCCCGGTGACTGTGAGCCCGGTGGCTACGCACCGGGTGACCGCACAACTTGTGACTGGACGGTCCGATGCCCGAACTTCCTGAAGTAGAGGTCGTACGCGCCGGAATCGAACCCGCCGTCACCGGTGCACGCGTCACCGCGGTCGAGGTCTTCGAGCCGCGCTCCCTCCGCAGGCACGACCCGCTGACCGGCCCGTTCGCCGAGCACCTCGAGGGACATCGCCTGCTCGGCGCCGTCCGTCGCGGGAAATTCCTCTGGGTGCCGATCGACTCCGGTCGCGCCCTCGTGATCCACCTCGGCATGAGCGGCCAGGTCCTGCTCCGGGAACCGGGCTCTGAGGCAGACCGTCAGTTGCGTATCCGTCTGCACCTCGATCACCCCGACCACGGCGAACTGTGGCTCAACTTCGCCGACCAGCGGATCTTCGGCAGCATGGCGGTCGACCGGATGCAGCCCACCGGCGACGGATTGCCCGGCGGATTCGCCGGGGCGGGCACGGGTGCGTGGAGCAGCCTGATCCCCGGCCAGGTTGCGCACATCGCCCGTGACCTCATCGACCCGGACTTCGGAACGGATGCCGCCCTCGCCGCCCTCGCGCGGCGCGGCTCCGGGATCAAGCGGGTGCTGCTCGACCAGACCTGGGTCAGCGGTATCGGCAACATCTACGCTGACGAGGCGCTGTTCGCGGCCGAACTGCACTACGAGCAGCCGGCGTCGTCCCTGTCCCGCGCCGAGGGCATCCGTTTGCTCGATGCTGTGCGCACAGTGCTGCAGCGCGCCCTCGCGGAAGGCGGCACGAGCTTCGACGCCCAATACGTGAACGTCAATGGCCAGTCCGGCTACTTCTCGCACAGCCTCGCTGCATACGGCCAGCAGGGCAAGCCGTGCCCGCGGTGTGGAACGCCGATCGTGCGCGAGCAGTTCATGAACCGGTCCTCGCACCTCTGCCCGGTCTGCCAACGCCTCCGCTGACTCCGGTGAGGTCCTGCAGATTCCGGGTAGCGGGGGGGCGGCTGCCCCGGAATTCCGAGGCCGGTTTCCGGCGGCGGCAGAATGTGCAGGAGTTACGCCCAGACGGACGGTCAGGGACCGGAGGACTCGGGTGTGCGGCGTCGCCAGCCGCCCTCGTAGCCGAACGGCTCGAAGCCGAGCGCCTCGTTGATGGCGAGCATGTGCCGGTTCTCCTCCGCGTTGAAGGTGAACACCGACGGATGTCCGGGCTCGTCCCGTCGGATGCTCTCCAGATTCCAGCACTTGAGCAGCAGACCGAGCCGGTGTCCGCGATGTTCCCGCACGACGAGGGTGTCCTCCTGATTGATCGGCCGGTCGGTCTCCGCTGAAACGGAGAGTTCGGTGAATCCGACGAGTGCGCGGGACCGGCGGTGCACGACGGCCGTGGTGTAGACCGTCCGTGGCCCGTCCGCGAGCAGGACCTGCCTCTCGAGAAACCGATCGAGGGGCCAGGGCTCTGCCGGCTCCTCAAGCCCAGCGGTGGGAGTGTCCGTGCTCATCTTCTCGTAGAGGCTGGCCAGGTCCCGCTGCCACCGGATCGGCGTGACGCCGTGCCACTGCACGATCTCGTAGTCGCGGCCCGCGCGCTCCTCGGCCACGCGCAGGAGCCGCCCGACCCGCTCCCGGTCGGCAGGAAGGGCGAGGCGGCTGCCTCGCTCGACCTGTTCGAGGCGGTAGCCGCGACGGAGCAGGAACCGCACCTCCGGGTTCCGCAGCGGCAGGGAGCCGAAACCGGTCGGGGCGACCAGTCGTTCGCCCGGTGCGTCCGGCGAGGCCGCATAGACGATCTGGTTGACGCACCCCTTGGCCTCGGCAACCGACTCGAGCAGCGTGAACAGGGCGGTGCCGATTCCGCGGTTGCGGTGGCCGGGCAGGACATCGGCCCGAAGCCACGCCGTCTTCGAGCCGGGGCCCTGGAACTCGCACACTCCGCGGGCGACGATGCGGGGCACGTCGGTGTCTGCGGCGTCGTCCGCCTCGGCGTCGGCCGGGGTCGCGTCGCCCTCTCCGTCAGGAGTCGAACCGTCCGCCGCCCGCACCACGAACAGCCGCCTCGGATCCCATTCCTGGTCGAGCCAGTCCGGAAGCTCCTCGTCAGCCGTCACGGACAGCTCGTCGGTTCCATAGGCAGCCGCTTCGACCGCGTTGTGGACCTCGGCGGCGGCGGCGAAGTCGTCCCAGCCCTCGGCCGCCGGCTCCTCCGGGATCGTCAGTTCCTCGATCCTGCGCATCAGGTCGTCCATGCAGGCAGGCTAACCAATTCGACGGAGATTTTGCTTAAATCGTGCTCAAAATCGCCTCCCACGTGTTTTCAACGCAAAATCTCCGTCGAATTGGTTCGGGCAGCGGGGCGGCCGCGCCTGCCGGGCACCGGCGGATGCGTCCGGTACCGTGGGAGGGCCGATATCTACTCACGGGAAGGGCGCAACGGTGTACTTGAAGAGCCTCACCCTCAAGGGGTTCAAATCGTTCGCTCAGCCCACGACCTTCGCCTTCGAGCCCGGGGTCACGTGCGTCGTCGGCCCGAACGGCTCCGGGAAGTCCAACGTCGTCGACGCGCTCGCCTGGGTGATGGGGGAGCAAGGCGTCAAGACGCTTCGCGGCGGCAAGATGGAGGACGTCATCTTCGCCGGAACCTCGACGAAGGGCCCGCTCGGCCGCGCCGAGGTGACGCTCACGATCGACAACACGGATGGCGCACTCCCGATCGACTACACCGAGGTCACCATCTCGCGCACCCTGTTCCGCAACGGTGGAAGCGAGTATGCGATCAACGGCCAGAGCTGCCGGTTGCTCGACGTGCAGGAGCTGCTGAGCGACTCCGGCCTCGGCCGGGAGATGCACGTGATCGTCGGCCAGGGCCAGCTCGACGCGGTCCTGCGCGCGAGCCCAGAGGACCGGCGCGGCTTCATCGAGGAGGCCGCCGGCATCCTCAAGCACCGCCGCCGCAAGGAGAAGACCCTCCGGAAGCTCGATGCGATGCAGGCCAACCTGACCAGGCTGAGCGACCTCGCCGGGGAGATCCGCCGCCAGCTCAAACCCCTCGGGCGCCAGGCCGAGATCGCCCGCGAGGCGCAGACCATCGCGGCCGTCGTACGTGACGCCCGCGCCCGCCTGCTCGCCGACGACGTCGTCGGCCTGCGCAGGACCCTCGACGCCCACGGCCGCAGCGAGAGCGAACGGCACTCCGAACGCATCGTGCTCCAGGAACAACTCGACCAGAAGCAGCTTCGCCTGCGCCGACTCGAGGAGGCCCAGATCGGCGACGCCGTCGACGTCGCCCGGCGCACGAGCTTCGGCCTCGAATCCGTGCAGGAACGCCTCCGCGGGCTGTACACGCTCGCAAACCAGCGTCTCGCCCTGCTCGGCTCCCAGGCCGATTCGGTCGACGCCGGCCCGAGCGTGACCCCGGCGATGCTCGCGGACGCCGCCACGGAGATCGTCCGGCTCACCGAACGCATCGCCCTCGCCGAGTCGGCGTGGGCCGCCGCGCGCGCGGCCACCGCGACCGCGCGCCTCGAGCTCGACGCCGTCGACGAGGACATCGCCGCACAGTCCGCGCTCATCTCCCGCCACGACCTCGAGGCGTCCAAGCTGCGCGGCCAGGCCGAAACCGCGGCGTCCCGGCTCGCCTCAGTCCGTGGCGACGTGCTCCGCCAGCAAAACACCCGGAGCGCCGCGGCCGGCCGGGTGCAGGAAGCCCAGGCCCTCCTCGCCGCCCTGGAAGCGGAGACCGAGCAGGCGAACGCGGAGAACGCGGGGACAGGCGCGGCTCCCGTTGATTCGGCCGACGCCGGCGCTTTCGACGGGAACACCCGGCTGTCCGAAGACTACGAGTCGGCCCAGGCCGTCGTATCCGCCGCGGAGGGCGAGGTCGAACGCCTCCGCGAAGAACTCCACCTCCTCGAACGCGAACGCGACGCGCTCGCCGCCCGGACGAGCGCCCTGTCCCTGGCCCTCGACCAGAAGGACGGCTCCTCGGCCCTCCTCGGCGCACAGCTGGACGGCATCCGCGGGCTCGTCGCAGAACACGTGAGGGTGCACCCCGGGTACGAGGCGGCGATCGCCGCAGCGCTCGGCACCCTCGCCGACGCCGTGCTGGCCGACGACCGCGCCGCCGGCTTTGCGGCACTCGACCGGGTCAGAGCAGACGACCTCGGCCGGGTCGAGCTCATCCTCGCGACGCCGACGGCCCCCGGCACTGACGTATCCCCGGCGGATGCCGCAGGCGGCGCCCCCGACCGGCCCGCTTCCGGCGGACCCGCACGCCCGAGCCTCGCCGACCGGGCGGGCCTGGTCTGGGCCGGCTCGGTGCTCGACGCCCCGGCCGGTGTCCTCGGACTCCTCGAGAACACAGTCATCGCCGCAGACCTCGACGCCGCCCGTGCCGCAGTGGACCTGCTCACGCCCGGCCTCGCCGGGCCAGGGCGAGAGGCCACCGGCACCACCGGCCGTCCCCTCACGATCATCACTAAGACTGGCGACGTGCTGAGCGAGTTCGTTCTCCGCGGCGGGTCAGGAGCCCAGCGCAGCAAGCTCGAACTCGTCGCCGACCGCGACACCGCCGCAGACCGCCTCGGCGAGGTCCGCTCGCGCATCGAGCAGGTCGGCGGGGACCTCGCGGAACAGCGGAGTCTGCTCCGCCTCGGCAAGGACCAGTCCGCCGCTGCCCTGTCCGCGCTTCGCGCTTTCGACGCCCGCCTCGCCGCACAGGCCGAGAAGACGAACCGCGCGACGGTGCGGCTCGAGGCCGCTTCCGCGGAGCTCCAGCGCATCGCGGCCGGCGTCCTCGTCGCCGAACAGGCAGTCGCCGGCGCCGAGGCAGAGGCCGAACGCGCCAAGGCCGCGCTCGTCACCCTGTTGTCCCGCCCGCGTCCGATCCTCGACGTGTCGGTCCGTGACGCGCTGCACGCCGAACTCGAGGCTGCTCGCGAGCACGAGGTCGAGGCGCGGCTCCGCGTGGAGACCGCGCGCGAGCGCGTGCGCTCCGGCGAAGCCCGCGCCGCCGGCCTCGCGCGGCAGCTCGAGCGAGACCAGGCCGCAGCCGAGGCCGCCGCCCGGCGTGCGGTCATCCGCCGTCGCCAGGTGGATGCCGCGACCCACGTCGCCGAAGCGCTCCCGGCCGTGCTCGCCGCCGTCGACGCCTCCGTCAGCGACGCCCGGCTCCGCCTTGCCACCGCCGAGGCCGAACGCCTGAGCCAGAACGAGGAACTCGCAGCCCTGCGCCGTGAGGACGGAGCCCTCCGCAGCCGACTGCAGGCCGTGACCGAGAGCGTGCACGGCCTCGAACTGCAGATCTACGAGAAGAAACTGCACCTGTCCGGGCTCCTCGAACGCGCCGGCAGCGAACTCGGCCTCGTCGAGGAGATCCTTGTCGCGGAATACGGTCCGGACCAGCCGGTTCCGCCGGACAACGACCCGGAAGGCGCTCCGGTGGCCTACGACCGCGAGCAGCAGCAACGCCGCCACGCCTCCGCGGAGCGCCGGTTCGCCCAGCTCGGCAGGATCAACCCGCTCGCGCTCGAGGAATTCGCGGCGCTCGAGCAGCGACACAAATTCCTCACCGAGCAGCTCACCGACCTGACCAACACCCGGGCAGACCTGCTCACGATCATCGACGACCTCGACGTCACCATGGGCGCCATTTTCGGCAGCGCCTTCGAGGACACCCGGCTGGCCTTCGCCGAGGTCTTCCCCGTGCTGTTCCCCGGCGGGTCCGGCAGCATCCGCCTGACCGACCCGGACGACCTGCTGACGACGGGTATCGAGATCAGCGTCAAGCCGGCAGGGAAGAAGATCGAGCGGCTGTCGCTGCTGTCCGGCGGGGAGCGTTCCCTTGCCGCCGTCGCCCTGCTGATCGCGATCTTCAAGGCGCGCCCGAGCCCGTTCTACATCATGGACGAGGTCGAGGCCGCCCTCGACGATGCCAACCTCGGTCGGCTGCTCACGATCTTCCAGGACCTCCGCGAGGCCAGCCAGCTCATCATCATCACCCACCAGAAACGCACGATGGAGATCGCCGACGCGCTGTACGGGGTCTCGATGCGCCAGGACGGGGTGTCAGCGGTCGTCGGCCAGCGGATCGTACGCCAGGAGGAACAGGCGTCCTGAGCACGGACAGGCGGAAACGGTCGTGCCCGCGTCACAGCCGCGTCACGCGTCACAACAGGGCGAGGACCTCCGCGCAGGCGTCGGTGAGCCTGCGGCACTCGGGGGCGCAACTCGTCCAGTCCGGCCGCTGCTGAAGCATCCGCTCGCACGCGATCGAGGACGCGTTGCAGGCCTCCACGCAGGTGTCGAGCATCGATGCGGCGGTCGTCCCGTCGGTCCGGGTATGCCAGGACAGCACCCGGCTCGTCGAGGTGCAGATTTCGATGCAGTCGAGGTCGGCCAGGAAGCACGCGGTGACATCGCCGTCGCCGGACTGGGCCAGGCAGGCGTCGGCACAATCCTCGCTCGCGGCGATGAGCGCGTCGCAGGCGGCGACGCACGCCGCGGTCCGTGCCGAGAGCGCGTTGAACTCGCTCGCACCGAACCCACCACCGGACATGCCCCCACTGTAGCCCCGTCGGTGGCGTCCGGTCAGGTCTGCGGGGGCAGCGCCGCGATCAGCGGGTGGTCGAACGTCAGCACCCCGGTCTTGGCCGCGCCGCCCGGCGAGCCGATCTCCTCGAAGAAGTCCACGTTCGCGCGGTAGTACTCGCTCCACTGCTCGGGAAGGTCGTCTTCGTAGTAGATCGCCTCGACCGGGCAGACCGGCTCGCAGGCCCCGCAGTCGACACATTCGTCGGGGTGGATGTACAGGGACCGTTCGCCTTCATAGATGCAGTCGACCGGGCACTCGTCGACGCAGGCGCGGTCCTTGACATCCACGCACGGCAGCGCGATGACGTACGTCACGAGGCGACGAGTTCCGCGGATCGGCTGATGCCGACCTGCTCGTCCCGCGGGACGACCTTGACCCGTTCACGATCGACCGGCGAGCCGTCCGCGGCTCCGAGGGCCCGTTCGTGGGCATCGAGCACGAGCCAACCGTCCCATTCGGTGAAGCGGATGCCGCGGGCGGAGAGCACGGACAGGATCGCGTCCGCGTCGTCTTCGACCGGCTCCGGCAGGAGGCCGTTGCCGAGGTCTTCGACGAGTCGCGTGACGGTTTCGAGCGCGTCGCTCTTGGTGTGGCCGATCAGGCCGACGGGTCCCCGTTTGATCCAGCCGGTCGCGTACAGGCCGGGGACGGGCTGCGCGGCGGGGTCGAGGACCCGGCCGCCGTCGTTCGGGATGACGCCGAGCGTCTCGTCGAAAGGCACCTCGGCGAGGGGACTGCCGCGGTAGCCGACGGCGCGATAGACCGCCTGGAGCGGGTAATCGAGGATCTCCCCTGTCCCGGTGACCCCTCCGGGGTTGGCGGGATCTGGCGCGGTGCGCTCGAAGCGCATGCCTTCGACCCGCTCCGTGCCGTAGACCTCGACGGGGGAGTGCAGGAAGTGCAGGTGCAGGCGGCGCGAGGCCCCGCTCGATTCCTTCGTGAGCCATCCGTTCAGCGTGCGGCTCATCACCTTGACCTGGTTGTTCGACGCGGCGAGGAACTGCTCGGAGGCCTCGTCCCTCGGGAAGTCCTCCTCGTAGACGATCACGTCGACGTCGGGCACCGCGCCGAGCTCCCGGAGCTCGATCGGGGTGAACTTCACCTGGGCGGGTCCGCGACGACCGAAGATGTGCACGTCGGTGACGGCCGAGGCCGTGAGGCCCGCGTAGACGTTCTCCGGGATATCCGTGGGTAGCAGGTCGTCGGCGTGCTTCGCGAGCATCCTGGCCACGTCGAGCGCGACGTTGCCGTTGCCGATCACGGCGACCTCGCGGGCGTCGAGAGGCCAGTCCCGGGGGGCGTCCGGGTGCCCGTCGAACCAGGAGACGAAGTCGGCGGCGCCGAAACAACATGGCAGCTCGGCGCCGGGGATCGAAAGCTGCGCGTCGCGGATCGCTCCGGTCGCGAAGATGACCGCGTGGTAGTGGGCGCGCAGGTCGTCCAGGCTCAGGTCGGTCCCATAGTCGACATTGCCGAGGAACCGGATGCTGCCGGCATCGAGCATCTCGTGCAGGCTCGTCACGATGCCCTTGATCCGCGGGTGGTCGGGGGCGACGCCGTAGCGGATCAGGCCGTATGGCGCTGGGAGGGTGTCGAAGAGGTCGATGCCGACCGTGCCGCCGGCGTCGCGCACGGCCTTGCCGAGGATGTTGCCGGCATAGATTCCCGCGGGTCCGGCGCCGATGATGGCGACGCGGAGAGTATGGGTGGTCATGAATGGGCCTTTCGGGATGGTTCTGGGATGAGCCGGCCGGAACGGGGCTCGTCCGGTGCGAGCTGGTGCTTGCGGTAGCGGGGGTGGAGCGGGCTCAGGGTGACGACGTCTCCCACCACGACGACCGCGGGGGAGCGGACGCCCCGTTCGGCGGCGAGGCCGGCGATGGTCGTCAGGGTGCCGAAGGTGACGCGTTGGTTCGGGCCGTAGCCCTCCTCGATGATGGCGACCGGGCAGTCTCCGCCGCGGGGCCCGCCCGCGAGCATCGCGGCCGAGGCGGCGAGGCCGGAGATGCCCATCAGGAGCAGGACAGTGTGGTCGCTTCCCCCCGGCAGGGACGGGAGCAGCTCGTGGCCCGTCACGACGGTGAATCCGTTCGCGACCCCGCGGTGGGTGACCGGGATGCCGGCGGCCGCCGGCACCGAGATGGCACTCGTGACGCCGGGGACGACCTCGACGGGGATGCCTTTGCTCCGGCAGAACTCGGCTTCCTCTCCGCCGCGACCGAGCACGTAGGGATCGCCGCCTTTGAGACGCACGACCCGGCGACCGGCGCGAGCGTGCTCGACGAGGAGCGCGTTGATCTGGTCCTGCGGCACCGGGTGGTGGCCGGGCAGCTTGCCGACGTCGATCACGAGCACGCCGGGGTCGAGCTCGCCGAGCAGGGAGCGCGGGCCGAGCCGATCGGCGATGACGACATCCGCCTCTTCGAGCACGCGGCGGCCGAGCACGGTGATCAGGCCGGGGTCGCCGGGCCCGCCGCCGACGAGGTGCACGGTGCCGACCCGGGCGCGTGCGTCGCTCACCGGCCTGCCGTGAGGTAGAGGCCGCGGCGGCGCAGCAGCCGGCGTTCCGCGGGGGCGAAGAGCACGAGCTCGACGAGGATGCCGACGAACAGGATCACCAGGATCGTCGCGAGCACCCCGGGCAGGTCCGCGAGCTCGCGGCTCTGCTGGAGCATCGAGCCGAGCCCGAAGCCGATGGACCCGCCGACGGCGATGATCTCGGCGGCCATCAGGGATCGCCAGGAGAACGCCCAGCCCTGCTTGAGGCCGGCGAGGTAGCCGGGCATCGCGGCGGGCAGCACGACGAGGGTCGCCATCTCGACGCGGTTGGCGCCGAGCACGGTGCCCACCCTGCGCAGCTGCGGCGGGATCTGGTCGACGCCGGCGACGAGGCCGTTCGCGATCGAGGGGACGGCGCCCATCAGCACGACGAAGTACACGGTCGCGTCGCTGAGGCCGAACCAGAGGATCGCGGCAGGGACCCAGGCGACGGAAGGAAGCACCTGCAGCCCGGAAAGCAGCGGGCCCAGCGCGCGGCGGAGCAGCCGCCACTCCGCTAGGAGAAGGCCGAGCGGGGTTCCGATCGCCACGGCGATCAGGAATCCGATTCCGCCGCGGGAGAGGCTCGTGACCACGGCCGTCTGCAGGTGACCGGTCGACCAGAGGTCGGTGATCGACGTGAGTACGTCGAGCGGGCCGGGGGTGAGGTCGGGGCGCGGCTTGGCGATCACGATGTAGAACTGCCACGCCGCGATGAGGGCGAGCAGGAGCACGACCGGAGGCAGGACGCCGTCGGCGAACCGGCGCCACGGGCCCTTCTCGGCGAGCGGCGAGGTCTGCAGGGCGTCGAGCCCGGCCTCGAGCGTGCGGAAGTCCGCGTGACTGCCCGCCGTGGAGCCGGATGCTGCGTCGGGTTCCCGGGAGCCGGGAACGATGGTGTCTGTGGTCGTCTCAGGCGGCATTGCGGCGGATCTCCTCTCGGAGGTGGTTGGTGATCTCGATGGCGAGGCGGGACACCTCGGGCGACTCGATGCGGCGCGGACCGTTGTCCTCGATGCGCCACTCGTTGCGGATCCGGCCGGGCCGGCTCGACATCAGCAGCACCCTCTGCCCTAACCGGGCGGCCTCGCGGACGTTGTGGGTGACGAACACGATGGTGCGCCCGGTCTCTCGCCAGACCCGTTCGAGTTCTTCGTGGAGCAGGTCACGCGTGATGGCGTCGAGGGCGGCGAAGGGCTCGTCCATGAGCAGCACCTTGCGGTCCTGGGCGAGGGACCTGGCCAGGGCGACCCGCTGGCGCATGCCGCCGGAGAGTTCGTGCGGGCGCTTGTCTGCGGCATCCGCGAGGTTGACCAGGTCGAGCAGCTCGCGCGCTTCGCCGCGACGGCGCCCGCGCGGGACCCCGCGCAGTTTGAGGGCGAGTTCCACGTTGCGGCTCGCGGTGAGCCAGGGGAACAGGGCGGACTCCTGGAACATGACGGCGCTCTTGCCGCTCGCGACCGTGACGGCGCCCTCCGACGGGTGTTCGAGGCCCGCGATGATGTTGAGCAGGGTCGACTTACCGCACCCGGAGGCGCCGAGCAGGCAGACGAATTCGCCGGGCTTGATCGTGAGGTTGATATTGTCGAGCACCACGGGCCCGGCTTTGCCGAAACGCTTGGACAGCCCTTCCACCCTGATGGCCGTCTCGACGTCCGCTGCGACGATCGCCGCGGGCGCGGTGTTCGTGCTGACGATGATGCCCGGCAGGCGATTCCCCGGGATGTCGGTTCGGTCGCGCTCGGTCACGGACACGGCGCTCACCGCGCTCCCGAGCCGGTGACGATGCCCGCGGCGAGGGTGGCGCCGTCCTGCGCGTTGATCACGAGAAACGCGCCGGAGCGGCGGTTCTCGGTGAACGTCTCGATCGGCAGGGGAGCTGCCAGCCGCAGGGCGACCTCGCCGATGTCGTTGACCTCGAGGCTGGCGGCCGGTTCGAGTTCGAGCGTGTCGAGGTTGAGGCGCCCGGTGACGGCGGCAACCAGCGCCTGGACGGTGCTCGTGCCGAACTTGACCAGGGTGCGGTCGCCCGGTTTGAGAGCGCGTGGGTCCAGCCAGAACAACGAGGCCGTGAGTTCCTTCGTCGATTCGGGAAGGGTGCCTGCCGCGCCGATGACCGCGCCGCGGGCGATGTCGAGGTCGTCGGCGAGGCGCAGGGCGACCGACATCGGCGCGAACGCCTCGGTGAGTTCGGTGCCGGCGAAGTCGATGCCGGTCACGACGGTCGTCGCCCCGCCCGGGGCGACGCTCACCCTGTCACCGACCCGCACGGTGCCCGAGGCGACCTGCCCGGCATACGCCCGGTAGTCGCGGAAGGCGTCGGCGTCCTCCGGGGAGACGGCGACGGCGCCCTGCGGCCGGAGCACGAGCTGGACGGGCAGTCGGAACGCCTCGATCGCTGTCTCCACCTCGTCGACGACGGGCAGGCTCTCGAGCAGTTCGAGCAGGCTCGGCCCGTCGTACCACGGGGTGCGCGGGGAACGGTCGACGACGTTGTCGCCGACGAGCGCCGAGACGGGCAACACGTGCACGGCGTCGAGGCCGAGCTCGCTCGTGACGGCGCGCACGGATGCCGCGACCGCGGCGAACGCGGACTCGTCGTAGCCGAGAAGGTCGATCTTGTTGACCGCGATGATCACGTGCGGCACGCGCAGCAGCGACACCACGGAGAGGTGCCGCCTGGTCTGTTCGAGCACGCCCTTGCGCGCGTCGATCAGCATGATCACGGCATCGGCCGTCGTGGCGCCGGTGACCATGTTGCGGGTGTACTGCACGTGCCCGGGGCAGTCGGCGAGGATGAAGGAACGGCGTGCCGTCGCGAAGTAGCGGTAGGCGACGTCGATCGTGATGCCCTGTTCGCGTTCGGCACGGAGACCGTCGGTGAGAAGGGCGAAGTCGATGCCGCCGGCGTCGCCGCCGAAGCCGCGCTCCGTCGACGTGCGGGTGACGGACTCGAGCTGGTCGGCGAGGATCGCCTTCGAGTCGTGCAGGAGACGCCCGACGAGGGTCGACTTGCCGTCGTCGACGGAGCCGGCCGTCGCGAACCGGAACAGGGTTCCCGGGGCGTCTGCGGCGTCGTGGGTGGCGGAATCCGCCGGGGTGAGCAGTGCCTGAGTCATCAGAAGTACCCGTCCTTCTTGCGGTCTTCCATGGCCGCTTCGGAGATGCGGTCGTCGGCGCGCGTCGCGCCGCGTTCGGTGATGGTGGAGAGGGCGACCTCGCGCACGACGGCGGCGACGGATGCGGCGTCGGAGTCGACGGCGCCGGTGCAGCTCATGTCGCCGACGGTGCGGTACCGGACGGTCCTGGTCTCGACGGCTTCTCCGGGGCGCGGCTCGGAGACGGGCCCGATGGCGCGCCACATGCCGTCGCGGCGGAAGACCTCGCGCTCGTGGGCGTAGTAGAGCGCCGGCAGTTCGATGCCCTCGCGTTCGATGTAGCGCCAGACGTTGTACTCGGTCCAGTTGCTGATCGGGAACGCGCGCACGTGCTGGCCGACGGTGTGGCGGCCGTTGTAGAGGTTCCAGAGTTCGGGGCGTTGGTTGCGGGGGTCCCACTGGCCGAATTCGTCACGGAGCGAGAGGATGCGTTCCTTGGCGCGGGCCTTGTCCTCGTCGCGGCGGGCGCCGCCGAAGACCGCGTCGTGGCGACCTGCGGCGATGCCGTCGAGCAGGGGAAGGGTCTGCAGCGGGTTGCGGGTGCCGTCGGCGCGCTCCTGCAGGCGGCCGTCGTCGATGTAGTCCTGCACCTTCGCGACGGTGAGGCGGAGGCCGAGTCGGGCGACCGTGGCGTCGCGGAACGCGAGGACCTCCGGGAAGTTGTGGCCGGTGTCCACGTGGAGCAGACCGAAGGGGACCTTGCCCGGCCAGAAGGCCTTCGCGGCGAGGTGCAGCACGACGACGGAGTCCTTGCCGCCGGAGAACATCAGCACGGGGCGCTCGAATTCGGCGACGACCTCACGGATGATGTGGATCGCCTCGCTCTCGAGCACGTCGAGCTGGGAGAGACGGTGGCTCCCGGCCGCCTGGACGGGCGGCTCGGTCGTCGGGGCGGTCGGGGCGGTCGTGACGGCGTTCACTCGTGGAGCCCGCATTCTGTCTTGGCCAGGTTCGCCCAGCGTCCGGATCGGGGATCGTCGCCCGCGGCGACGGGCTTCGTGCACGGCGCGCAGCCGATGGAGGGGTACCCCTGCTCGAGCAGCGGATTCACCGGTACCCGGTGGTACCCGGCGTAGTCGAGGATGTCCTCGAAGCTCCACGCGGCGAGCGGGTTGACCTTGACGAGGCCGTTGCGCTCGTCCCAGGTCACGAGCGGGGTGTTCGCCCGGGTCGGGGCCTCGTCGCGGCGCACGCCGGTGAACCAGAGTTCGTAGCCGGTGAGCGAGCGCTGCAGGGGTTCCACCTTGCGCATCGCGCAGCACAGGTTGGGGTCGCGGCCGAAGAGTTCCGCGCCGTGCTCGGCGTCCTGCTCTGCGACGGTCTTCGCGGGGAGCACGTCGACGATCCGCACCGGGAGGAGCCGGGCGACGGTGTCGCGCGTCTCGTAGGTCTCCGGGAAGTGGTAGCCGGTGTCGAGGAAGAGCACGTCCACGCCGGGAAGCTGCGCTGCGACGACGTGCGGGAGGACGGCGTCGGCCATTGAACAGGCGACGGCGACGTGCGCGACGGAGAAGTTGGCCGCCACCCAGGCGACGACCTCGGCGTAGCCGGCCTCGCCGAGTTCCGCGGCTCCGCGGGCGGCGAGCGCCTTGAGTTCCTCGGCGCTGCGCCGGGGAGGGACGGCCGTCGTGGTCACGGTCGTGGGTCCGGTTCCGGTTGTGATGTCGCTCACTGCAGGGCCTCCTCGTCGGCTCGGTGTGCCCAGACGGCGAAGGTCTCGGTGTCGCGGCGGTCCGCGAGGAAGCGGAGCACGATCCGTTCCACGTAGTCGGCGATGTCGTCCGCCGTTACCTTGAGGCCGCGGACGGTGCGGCCGAGGCCGGCCTCCTCACGGTCATGCGAGGCGAGGCCGCCGCCGAGGTGCACCTGGAAGCCGGGGACCTGGCCGCCGTTGCCGTCGGGCAGGAGCTGGCCCTTGAGCCCGATGTCCGCCGTCTGGATCCGGGCGCAGGAGTTCGGGCAGCCGTTGACGTGCAGGCTGATCGGCTGGGGGACGTCGATGGACGCGAGCCGCTTCTCGAGCTCGAGCACGGCATCCGTCGCCGACTTCTTCGTCTCGACGATCGCGAGCTTGCAGTACTCGATGCCCGTGCAGGCGATCGTCGACCGTCGGAACAGGCTGGGCCGGGCTGCGAGGCCGATCTCGTCGAGGGCGACGATGAGGGATTCGACGTTCTCCTCCGGAATGTCGAGGAGCACGAGCTTCTGGTGCGGGGTCGTGCGAAGCCGGGTCGACCCGTTCGCCTCGAGCAGGGCGGCGAGGCTCAGCAGGGTGGGGCCGGAGACCCGGCCGACGAACGGGGTGACACCGATGTAGTAGCGGCCGTCGGTCTGCTTGTGCACGCCGACGTGGTCGCCGGGCCGGGTGGGCGGCGGGGCGGCCGGGCCGTCGGGGAGCGGCGACTCAAGGAACTCGTCCTCGAGGATCTGCCGGAACTTCGCGGGCCCCCAGTCGGCGAGGAGGAACTTGAGGCGGGCCTTGTTGCGCAGGCGACGGTAGCCGTAGTCGCGGAACAGGCTCGCGACGCCATGCCAGACCTCGGCGACACGGTCGGGAGTGATGAAGACGCCGAGGCGTTCGGCAAGGCGTGGGGCGGTGGAGAGGCCCCCACCGACCCAGAGGTCGAAGCCGACGCCGAATTCGGGGTGGTCGACAGCCACGTAGGAGATGTCGTTGATCTCGTGCACGACGTCCTGGCTGGGGCTCCCGGTGATGGCCGTCTTGAACTTGCGCGGCAGGTTTGCAAGGCTTTCGTCGCCGATGTAGCGGGCAACCATGTCGGTGATCAGCCCGCTCGGGTCGATCAGCTCGTCCGCAGCGATGCCGGCGACGGGGGAGCCGAGCACGACCCGGGGAACGTCGCCGCAGGCCTCCGTGGTCTGCAGTCCGACCGCTTCGAGACGGGTCCAGATCTCGGGCACGTCCTCGATCCGGATCCAATGCAGCTGGATGTTCTGCCGGTCGGTGAGGTCGGCGGAGTCGCGGCCGAATTCATGGGAGATCTCGCCGATGACGCGGAGCTGGGTCGTCGTCAGCTGGCCGCCGTCGATGCGCACCCGCAGCATGAAGTACTTGTCTTCGAGTTCGTGGGGCTCGAGGGTCGCGGTCTTGCCGCCGTCGATGCCGGGCTTCCGCTGCGTGTAAAGGCCCCACCAGCGCATCCGGCCGTGCAGGTCGGTCCCCTCGATGGAGTCGAAACCCTGCTTCGAGTAGATGTTCTCGACCCGTTCGCGGACGCTCAGGCCGCCGTCCTCCTGCTTCCAGACCTCGTTGCCGTTGAGGGGGGCGGTGCCGTCCACCTTCCACTGGCCGTTGGGACGGCCGGCCTGGCGGTGGGGCCGGGCCGGCGTGGCCGCTTCGGTCTGGTTGGGTGACACGGGATCCTCCTTCGGCCCCGGCGAAAGCGTGAGCCGGAGTGCAGCGTGAGCCGGGGTGCGTTGGAAGAATCTATCGAGAATGCGGAGAAATCACTCGCGTGTGTCGTAACGGCCAGTCACGCACCGTAGCAGAGCGTCACACGGATGCGCCGGGCGGCATCCGCTCGTATAGTGTCGGTCGTTCCCGTATCGGTTCTGGCCCTGTGTCGGTCACTGTCTGCTGTCGGAGGTTCGGCATAGTCTCGCCGCATGACACAGGTGATCTACAACACCGCGACGACCTTGACCGGTTACATCGCGGACTCGGAGAACTCACTGGCCTGGCTCTTCGCTGTCGACACGGCGGGACTCGAGGAACAGGACCTGTTCCTCGCGGGCATCGGTGTTCTCGTGGAGGGCTCCACGACGTACGAATGGGTGCTGCGCGAGGAGCACCTCCTCGACAAGCCGCACAAGTGGCGGGAGTTCTACGGCGACCGGCCCACGTTCGTCTTCACCTCGCGCGAGCTGCCGACGCCCGAGGGGGCCGACGTGCGATTCGTGCACGGGACCGTTGCTGCTGCGCTGCCTGCGATTCTCGCCGCCGCGGAGGAGAGAGACGTGTGGGTGGTCGGCGGCGGCGACCTCGCCGGCCAGTTCCTCGACGCCGGCGCCCTCGACACGATCATGCTCTCGGTGGCTCCGGTCGCCCTGCCCGGTGGGGCCCCGCTGTTGCCGCGACGGCTGGAATCCGACCGCCTCGAGCTCCTGAGCGCGACCGCTCAGGGCCAGTTCGCCACCCTCACCTATCGTGTGCGCCGCTAGCCGAACCCGGGCATTGCTGGTGTCCGCGCCGCCGCGCCGGTTTCGGCAGGCCGCACCCGAAATGGCGGGCGCGGGCCGCCGAAACGGTAGCGGGGCGAGCGGATGTCCGCGAACCGGGTGGTACATGGCGTTCGCCGAGGATGATTCGGCGCTCGCCGAGGATTGGTGTCCCCGTGTGTGCGTGCCAGCAGCTCAGTTCGCGGGGGTGAGGGCGTTCCGGTAGCGGTCAACGACGACGGCGACGAGGAGCGGACTCGCGGGCTCCGTGGGCAGGAGCAGGGGCGCGGTGACGACATCCGCCCCCGCCTTCTCGACCAGTCGCTGGAAGAACCCGGGGGCCAGCAGGTAACTGCTCACGACGACCCGACGGCCGGGCCGCTGGATCCGCTCGATCGTGACGGCGCACGCGAGGCGTGGGCGTGCGGCGGAGAGGAAGCCGAGCGCGACGTCACGTCCGGCGGCGAGCGACAGCCGTTCGGCTACGATGCGGCACGCGGCGACCGCGCGGGCATCGCTCGAGCCCGCGACCGCGAGCACGAGGGAATCGCCGGCGTCGAGTGCGACCTCGTTGAGCCGTTCGCGGAGGAGTTCGATGAGCCGGTCGTCTGGTCCGAGCGCCTCGGTCAGGGTGACGGATCGGGCGGATGCTGCGGTCTCGCCGGCGACAGCATCAGTCAGGTCGACGTGCACGTGGTAGCCGGCGGAGAGCAGCAGCGGGACCACGACGGCCGGCACACCGGCGGGGAGTGCGGCCAGGGTGGAGGGTGCGTCGGGCTGCTGGACGTCGACGTAGCCGAGGGCGGTCAGCACATCGGGCTCGGCCAGGGTGACGGCGGCCATGAGCCCGGCGACGGCGGCCTGCCCGGCCGCTGACGAGGTGCCGTGGGCGATGCCGACGAGGGCGGGAGTGGTAGAGGCCGTCACCCCTCTATTCTGCACGGGCTCGTGCGAGCGCGCCTGCCCGATCCGATCCGAAGGTGTTCAGTCTCAGGCACTGTCCTGTTGATGTGTGGACGGAGTTCGGACGGTTTTCGGGCGGTAGGGTCCACCGACGGCCCTCCGACCCGGCGCCTGGGTCAGTCAGTGTCCCGCAGGATCGGGTTCTTACTGGTGAGGAGGATGGGTGTCTGCTCGGGGTCGAGCCCGGGTGGTGGGGTGAGCCAATACCGGCCCCTGTCGTCGCGGGTGATGCGCCAGTGTTCGTTGTGGAGCCGCAGGTGGTCGGCCCGGCAGAGCAGGATGCCGCCGTCGAGGTTCGTCTCGCCGGTGTCGTCTTTCCAGTGTTGGATGTGGTGGGTCTCGGTCCAGGAGGGTGGTCGGTCACAGCCGGGCCACATGCAGCCGCCGTCGCGGATGGCGAGGGCCGCGCGTTGGGCGGGGCTGAAGGTGCGTTGTTCGCGGCCGAGGTCGACGCCGCTGCCGTGGTCGTCGAAGGTGATGGCGAGGAGTCCGGTGTCGCAGAGGTTGCGTTCCAGGGTTTCGGTGGTGACGGTGATCGCAGTGCCCTCGATGACGCCCGGCTCAAGAGTGAGAGCCTCGGTCGCGGATTCCGCCTCGGCATCGGTTGAGGCCTCGGCCGTTACGGTGCCGGTGGGCGCAGTGCCCGTGGGCGCGATGCTGATGGGTGTGCTTCTGGGGCGGATGGTGACCATGCGCACGGCGGGCCTGCGGCCCCCGGCGATGCGCTTGGGGTCGGCCTTCACGCCGAGTTTGGTCAGGGCGAGGAACGCGTCCGCGGTGAGCTGTTCGGTCGTGCGCGGGTCGTCCTGTACCCACTTCGCCCACGCGGCCTGCTCCTTGTCGACGAACCGCACCCCGCCCCGGCGCGGGCTCGTGATGGCGTCGTAGGTCTGCATCAGGTATTCGCCGTCTTCCGGGGCGAACAGGCCGACCATGCGCACCTGCCCCGTGTGGAGCCGGTAGAACCGCAGGGACCGGTCGTCGTAGGCGGCCTTCTCGCGAGCGGCAATGCCGGCCTCATCGAGCACGTCCCGCACCCTTCTGGCCCGTTTGAACAACTGGTCCGCGTTCAGTGTCCGTGCTTCGGCGAGGAGCCGGGCCAGGGCGGACGCGAGTTTCTCCGCGGTGATCGCTTTGTCCAGGTCGCCCAGGCCTTTGCGGAGCGCATCGGCCTTCTCAACACTGAGCCAGCCTTCCGCGAGGGCACGGCCGATCGGGGCGTGCCACGGCGGAACTGCGGCCGGTGGTACCGGCTGTTCGACCGGCGGGAGGTCTGGAACAGCTCCGTCGAGGGGCGGGGTCTCGTCGATCAGCTTCTGGGCTTCGGCGGCTTCCCGGGTGGCTTTCTCGGCGGCATCGGCCTCCGCGACCAAGCGGCCGACCGCGAACAGTTTGGCCGCGTCGCCCTTGCTCGACCCGGAGATGGTCTGGAGCAGGTCTTCCGGGGAGCGGTAGCCCTTCCGGGCCGCGAGGCCCTTTCCGCCGAGTTCCGGACGCGACCGCCGGGCGAGGGTCGCCGCCATCCACGCGGCACACGTCTCCAGCGCCCGCCGGGAATCCGCGATCAACACTTGGCCGGCGAGAACCTGCTCGTCGCTGAGCGCGTCGTAGTCAGCAGATGACCTACCCAAGGCCGCGACAGCATCCGGCACCAGCACAGCGGCGGACGCACTGAGAGACGCCCCACCGTGCGGCTGATCGGGCGAAGCGGGCGACTCCGGGAGAGTGGTCATGCCTCAAAGTTACGACAGACCACCGACATTCCTTGAGCATGGCTCAGGTCTGTGGAAACTCCCTCTGATCAGGTACCCGTTGAGGAGTGACCGCCAGATGAGGGTCCCCTTGAGCGTCCGGTTCACTCCTCACGCTGGTCCCAGAGCCGTGCCCGGCGGCGGCTGAGCACACTACTCAACTGAACGCTATTCCTTTGACGCCAGGTCGGTCAGGCCGAAGAAGATGCTCACCTCCGGCGGGGCATCCGCCATGATCGCCACGCCTATCCCGCCGCGCAGCCAATCCCCAGGCGGAACCGCCGCCTACCGCCGCCTACCGGTGCCGATCGCGGGCTCGCGCCCGGAGGCCGGGTCCCGCGCTTAGGGTAGAGACATGGCAGAACGCACCCCGTGGTCACTCTCCGGCGCATTGCGCGGCATGTTCGCGAAGAAGACGATCGACGCCGATACCTGGGACGACCTCGAGGACGCACTGATCCAGGCCGACTTCGGCCCCCAGATCACCGAGGACATCGTCGCGGACCTGCGCGCCAAGGTCGCCAGGTACCACACGACCGACCCGGCCGACCTGCAGCGGATGCTGCGCGAAGGGCTCGAGGAGCGCCTCTCCCGGCTCGACTCGACGCTCAACCTCAGCGCGCGCCCTGCCGTCGTGCTCGTCGTCGGAGTGAACGGCGTCGGCAAGACGACCACGATCGGCAAATTCGCCAAGTTCCTCCGCGTCTACGACCGCAGTGTGCTGATCGGGGCGGCGGACACGTTCCGGGCCGCCGCGGTCGAGCAGCTCGCCACCTGGGCCGAACGCGCGGGCGCCGAGATCGTGAAGCCGCAGGCCCAGGGCCAGGATCCGGCATCCGTCGCCTTTCAGACCGTGGAGCGCGCGATCGCGACCGGCACCGAGATCGTGATCATCGACACGGCCGGTCGCCTGCAGACCAAGGGCGGCCTGATGGACGAACTGACCAAGATCCGCCGGGTGATCGAGAAGCAGGCGCCGATCTCCGAGGTGCTGCTCGTGCTCGACGCGACAACCGGCCAGAACGGGCTCGCCCAGGCCGAGGCCTTCATCGAGCACGCCGGGGTCACCGGTCTTGTGCTCACCAAGCTCGACGGTTCTGCCAAGGGCGGGTTCGTGCTGGCCGTCCAGGAGAAGACCGGCATTCCGATCAAGCTCGTCGGCCAGGGCGAGGGCATCAACGACCTCACCGGATTCACTCCGCATGTCTTCGCGCAAAAACTCGTCGGATAGGACGCAATGACCATCGAACACGATTTCTTCGGAATTCTCGGCAGCGACGACGAAGGTGAGATCTACTGGTCCGACTCGGCGGAACTGGGTGACCAGGACATCGAGATCGACCTCAGCTCGCCCGACGAGCCGTCCGTCTCCCTCGAGGCCCTCGACATCGCCGCGTTCATGATCAATTCCCTCGAAGACCTCGACTCCCAGGCCCGCGAATCGCTCGTCGCCGAACTGAGCGCAGAGGGCTCCGTCACCGCGCTCTACATCAACCAGTGCCTCGAGGAACTCGACGAAGAGGTCATCGAGGACGCCCTCATCTGGGACTCCGGGGACAAGCAGATCGACTTCCTTCGCTCCATCCAGTTGCAACGGATCGGCTTCCACCCGCACCACATCAAGAACGACGAGCACTTCGCGGTGCTCGACTACTCGATCAGTCCCACCGAGACCGACGCCCTGCTCGTCGTGACGCTCGATGTGCACGGCGACACGATCGTGATCTCGCTCGACAGCTGAGCCGACCGGGTCGCCGTGCGCGGCGCACGCCGGAGGACGGCTACTGGATGCTGCCCTTGAGCGGGTCGCCGAGGGGTACGTTCTCGAGTACGCGAACCTCGGACGGGCCGGAGACGTGCTCGGCAACCAGGGCGTTGAGCTCGGTGATCGCTTCGCCGGCCGCGTGGGCGGCCAGGTCGGCGGGGCTGGCCCAGCGCTCGATCATGACGACCGTTCCGGCGTCCCGGTGCAGGGCGTAGAGCTCGTTGCCGGGTTCGGCGTGCACCTTCGGTGAGACGACGGCAAAGGCATCGACGACATTCTGGAGATGCCCGTCCAGCGGGGTGATGGTGGCGACGACGACTACGGACACGAGTGCTCCTTGATCTGGCGAGGGTTGTAGCGAAGTCTCCACCGTACGCTCGCCGGTCGACAATCGGCCCGGGGCGCAGCGTTCGTCCCCGGACCCGGTTAAAGTAGAAGAACAATGGCTACTTTTGGAAACCTCTCAGATCGCCTGGCCGAGACGTTCAAGAATCTCCGCACCAAGGGCAAGCTCAGTGCGGCGGATGTCGACGGCACCGTGCGCGAGATCCGTCGCGCCCTCCTCGACGCCGACGTCGCGCTCGACGTCGTCAAGGACTTCACCGCGCAGGTGCGTGAGCGCGCCCTCGGCGACGAGGTCAGCAAGGCGCTCAACCCGGCCCAGCAGGTCGTGCAGATCGTCAACGAGGAACTCATCCGCATCCTCGGCGGCCAGCAGCGTCGCCTCGAGTTCGCGAAGAAGCCGCCGACCATCATCATGCTCGCCGGACTCCAGGGCGCAGGCAAGACGACCCTCGCCGGCAAGCTCGCCAAGTGGCTCGCCAAGGACGGGCACACCCCGATCCTCGTCGCCGCCGACCTGCAGCGTCCGAACGCCGTCACCCAGCTCCAGGTCGTCGGGCAGCAGGCCGGTGTTCCGGTCTACGCCCCGGAACCCGGCAACGGCGTCGGCAACCCTGTCACGGTCGCCCGCGACGGCGTGAAGTTCGCCCAGCAGAAGCTCCACGACGTGGTCATCGTCGACACGGCCGGCCGCCTCGGCGTCGACGCCGAGATGATGAAGCAGGCCGCGGACATCCGCAGGGCCATCGACCCCGACGAAGTGCTTTTCGTGATCGACGCGATGATCGGCCAGGACGCCGTCGCAACCGCGAAGGCGTTCCAGGACGGCGTCGACTTCACCGGCGTCGTGCTGACCAAGCTCGACGGCGACGCCCGTGGTGGCGCCGCCCTCTCGGTCGCGTCGATGACCGGCCGCCCGATCATGTTCGCCTCGACGGGTGAGAGCCTCGACGACTTCGAGCCGTTCCACCCGGACCGGATGGCGAGCCGGATCCTCGACCTCGGTGACATCCTCACCCTGATCGAACAGGCGCAGGGCGCCTTCGACGAGGACGAGGCGCGCAAGCTCGCCGAGAAGTTCCAGACCGACACCTTCACTCTCGACGACTTCCTCGGCCAGATGCAGCAACTGCGCAACATGGGCTCGATCAAGAAGATGATGAGCATGCTTCCCGGTGCCGGGGCCATGAAGCAGCAGCTCGAGAACTTCGACGAGCGTGAGATCGTGCGCACCGAGGCGATCATCCAGTCGATGACCAAGGCGGAACGCACCACCCCGAAGCTCCTGAACGGATCACGCCGGCTGCGGATCGCTCGCGGCTCCGGATCGAGCGTGACCGAGGTGAACCAGCTCGTGCAACGCTTCGAGCAGGCCGCGAAGATGATGAAGACCGTCGCTCGCGGCGGAATGCCGAACATTCCCGGGATGGGGCCGATGCCCGGCGGTGGCCGCGGCAAGCCGCAGCAGGCAAAGAAGAAGGGCTCGAAGTCGGGCAACCCGGCCAAGCGCGCCGCGGAGAACCTCGCGATCGCCTCAGGTGAGAAGCCGGCTGGCGCCGGCGCTGCTGCGCCGACCGGTGGCGGAACCGGCTTCGGCCTCGGCGGCCGCAAGCCCGCCGTCCCCGGAAAGCCCGGCGGTCCCACCGACGAAGAGATGGCCGCCCTGCAGAAGATGCTCGGCCGGTAGGGTCGCCCGGTTCTCGCCCGGCGGCCTTTCCGCTTCGCGCGCCACATGCGCCGCTTCGCGCCAGGCATGCCTGGCGCGAAGCGGCGCACATGGCGCGTGGCAGGGGACAACTGGCGCGCAGCGGCGGAAGTGGCGCGTGACTGGATCCGGCGCGGAGCGGCGCAGACGGTGCGCACCGCGCACGTTTAGGCTGGGCGCATGATGATCACGAAGCCCGGTCCCGTCCGCATCGGCGCGCAGGTGGCGCCCCAGCACGCCGAGTACACGAAGATCCGCGACACGGTCGCAGAGGTCGAAGCACTCGGCACCGACGTGGCCTTCAACTGGGACCACTTCTTCCCGCTGTCCGGTGACCCGGACGGGCTGCACTTCGAATCCTGGACGATTCTCGCCGCGTGGGCGGAGCAGACCTCCCGGATCGAGATCGGCGCCCTCGTCAACTGCAACAGCTATCGCAACCCCGACCTGCAGGCCGACATGGCCCGCACGATCGACCACATCAGCGGCGGCCGGTTCATCTTCGGCACCGGCTCCGGCTGGTTCGAGCGCGACTACGACGAGTACGGCTACGAGTTCGGCACCGTCGGCACCCGGCTCGACGCCCTCGCGGAGAACCTGCCGCGCATCGAGGCGCGGTGGGGCAAGCTCAACCCGCGGCCCACCCGGAAGATCCCGGTGCTGATCGGCGGTGGCGGCGAGAAGAAGACCCTTCGCCTCGTCGCGAAGCACGCCGACATCTGGCACTCCTTCTCGAGCCCCGAGGTGCTCGAACACAAGCTCGGGGTGCTCGCGGAGTGGTGCGGGAAGGTCGGCCGTGACCCGGCCGAGATCGAAGTCTCCACCGAACTTCGCGGTCGCACGGTCGCCGAAGCCGACGAGCTCTACGCGCTCGGGGCTCGCCTGTTCACGATCGGGCTCTCCGGTCCGGACTACGACCTCGCCCCGCTGACGGACTGGCTCGCCTGGCGCGACGCGAAGAACGCCGGCTAGACGGGCAGGGTGCCGCCGCGGAGTTCCGCGCTGAGTGCGGCCACGACGGCCGGCAGGCTGCCACCGTTCGCGGCGGCGACCCGCAGCTGGCGCTGGTAGCTCGCTCCGGCATCCAGGATGCCGTTCAGCTGCAGCAGTTCGGGGAGGCAGCCGAGCCGTTCCGCGGTGGGGGAGAGCACGCCGATCAGGCGTCGCACGTCGTCGGTCACGAGTCGTTCGGCGCCGCTCGAGTCGAGGATGATCTCCGCATCGAGCCCGTACCGCGACGCGCGCCATTTGTTCTCGCGCACGAACCACGGTTGCATGCTCGGAACCGGGCGTCCGGCGTCGATCTCGGTGGACATCCACTCGACGAGGCACTGGATGAGGGCGGCGATCGCACCGAGTTCGGTGGCCGTCGACACGCCGTCGCAGGCGCGGATCTCGATGGTGCCCCAGCGGGCAGACGGGCGGATGTCCCAGCGCACCTCGGTCATGTCGTCGATGATCCCGGTGCGGGTCATGTCCTCGACATACTGTTCCCAGCTCGCCCAGTCCTCGAGGATCCACGGAAGCCCCGCCGTCGGCAGCTGCTGGAACATCTGCGCGCGATTCGACGCATAACCGGTCTCGATGCCCGCCCAGAACGGGCTCGACGCCGAGAGCGCCTGCAGGTGCGGGAGGTAGCCGAGCAGGCCGTTCAGAATCGGGATGACCTTGTCGCGGTCTTCGATGCCCACGTGCACGTGAATGCCCCAGATCATCATGTTCCGGCCCCACCACTGGGTGCGGTCGATGAGCTTGTGGTAGCGCTCCTTGTCCGTGACCTCCTGGTCGAACCACTGGCCGAACGGATGCGAGCCGCTGCAGATGAGGTCCACGCCCCGCGGGTCCGTGATCGCCCTGACCTCGTCGACCTGGCCGTAGACATCCGCGACGGCACCCGCCACGGTCGTGTGGACACCGGACACGAGCTCGACGGTGTTGAGCAGCAGCTCCCCGGTGATGTGCGGGTGCGGCGACCCGTCGGGGCCGCGCAGGGCCTCGAGCACCTCGTCGGCGATGCAGACGAGGTCACCGGTCGTCCGGTCGACGAGAGCGATCTCCCACTCGATGCCGATCGTCGATCGCGCGGATCGGGCGAATTCGATTCCCACGTGCGGTCCTTTGGTCGCGTTGCACCCGGTCGGGCGCTGGTCACAATCCTGACACCGATTGCGGGCGGCCTCCCGCACGGCTGCGGAATCCGCATTGGGGGGACACTCTGTGCCCGGTCGATTATCACATTGGGGCCGACATCTGACAGAATGATTAGTCGAGTTCTCCTGCGCCCGACCCTCTACTCAGACGCAGGAAAAAACCATCTTTGAGCTTGTGCCGAGTGTGCCCCCACGCTCACGGCCCTCAGTTCGCCAAAAATCAAATACACAGGAGAATTGTGGCTGTCAAAATCCGTCTAAAGCGCATGGGCAAGATTCGTGCGCCGTACTACCGCATCGTTGTGGCCGACTCGCGCACCAAGCGCGACGGTCGCGTCATTGAAGAAATCGGCATCTACCACCCCACGCAGGAGCCCTCGGTCATCGAGATCAAGTCCGAGCGTGCACTGTACTGGCTCGGCGTTGGCGCCCTGCCCACCGAGCAGGTTGAGGCTCTCCTCAAGCTGACCGGCGACTGGGGCAAGTTCAAGGGTGACAAGAACGCCGTCAGCACCGTCAAGATCAAAGAGGCCAAGGTCGCTTTCGTCGCCGACGAGAAGAAGAAGCCGGTTCTCAAGCCCAAGGCCGAGAAGCCCGTTGTCAAGGAAGAGGCGCCCGTCGCCGAAGCCGCTGACGCAACAGAAGAGGACAAGGCGTAATTTTGCTCGCACCCGCGCTTGAGCACCTCGTCAAGGGAATCGTTGACCACCCGGACGATGTGCACGTTGCCGCCCAGAACTCACCGCGTGGCGAGGTGCTCGAGGTTCGCGTGAACCCCGAGGACCTCGGCCGCGTCATCGGTCGTTCCGGACGTACCGCAAAGGCCCTGCGCACCCTTGTGGCTGCCCTGGCCGATGGCAAGCGCGTGCGGGTCGACGTCGTCGACACCGATTTCTGAGCCGGCGGTGAGTCTCGTGAACGACACTCTGGTACCCAGAGCCCAGTCGCCCCGAGCCCAGCTGCGGGTCGGTCGCCTGACGAAGGCCCACGGCCTCAAGGGCGCCATCAAGCTCGAACTGTTCACGGATGACCCGGGGCGACGTTTCGTCCCGGGCGCCGTGTTCACGCTCCAGGTTCCCACCGGGTCCCCGTGGCACGGCAAGAAGATCGAGCTCGTCGAGCTCCGCTGGTACAACCAGCACGCCGTCGGCTTCTTCAAAGACGTCCCCGACCGGGAAGCTGCCGAGGCACTCGCCAAAGCCATCCTGTGGATCGACCAGGACGACGACGAAGAATCAGACGAAGAAGACGCCTGGTACGACCACCAGCTCGTCGGCCTCAAGGTCGTCCGGGATGGCGTCCAGATCGGCACCATCGGCCGTCTCGAACACCTGCCGGCCCAGGACCTGCTGATCGTCAAGACCGCGACCGGCGACGTCATGGTCCCGTTCGTCAAGGCGATCGTGCCCTCCGTCGACATCGCGACGGGCGTCGTCACGATCACGCCTCCGCCCGGACTGCTCGAAGAGCTTCCAGACGAGCCGGACGACGAGCCCGAGACCGTATCCGAAGCGGATGCCGCGGCATCCGAACCCGACGCCGGCGACGAGCCGGACGTCGAGCACACCCCAGACCAGAACGGCGCATAGGCGCGACCGGGATCAACCCGGGGGAAGGCGCGCCGCGCCCGCTGGCTCCTCCACTCCCCACGACGCGGCAGCCCTTGCAAGGAGAACCGCCTGTGTCGTACGTCAAGCCCGATCAACTCATCGATGACATCATCCATTCGGGTGTCGTTAAATCGAACCTGACCATTAAGCAGATGATCATCCGCGGCACCCTGTCCGGGGCGATCCTCGGCGCGGCGACGGCGGTCTCCCTCACGGCGGCCGCACAGACGGGGCTCCCCATCGTGGGTGCCGTGCTGTTCCCGGTCGGCTTCGCCATTATCCTGCTGCTCGGCCTCGAGCTTGTGACGGGAAGCTTCGCGCTGATCCCGCTCGCGATCCTCGAGGGTCGCACGACCATTAAAAAGGGCCTCACCAATTTCGGCGTCGTCATCGCCGCCCACCTGTTCGGCGCCGTGCTCTTCGGCTTCCTCTACGTCGTCTCGATCACATACATGGGCACCGTGACCACCGACCCGATGGTCCAGGCCATCGTGCATCTCGCCGAGCACAAGGTGCTGCCCTATGAAGCGGTCGGCCCCGGCGGAATCGTCGTCGCGATCATCAAGGCGATGCTCTGTAACTGGATGGTCGCGATCGGCACGATCATGTTCTACACGTCGAAGTCCACCGCGGGAAAGATCCTCGCGATGTGGCTCCCGGTCACCATCTTCTTCAGCCTCGGACTCGAGCACGCGATCGTCAACATGTTCGTCATCCCGGCCGGCATGATGCTCGGCGCCCCGATCAGCATCGGCCAGTGGCTGCTCTGGAACCAAATCCCGGTTCTCGTCGGCAACCTGCTCGGCGCGATCCTCTTCACCGCGCTCCCGGTCTACTTCTCGCACCGCACCCGGGTGAACCGTGCCGCCCACCTCGATACCGCCGTGACGACCGATTCCGCCGAGACCGCGGGCGAGCCCGTTCCGGTCCACGCCTAGGCTTTCTTCGTGCGCATCGATATCCTCACCATCTTCCCGGAGTTCTTCTCGGTCCTCGATGTGTCCCTGCTGGGCAAGGCCCGCCAGTCCGGGCTCATCAACGTGCTCGTGCACAACCTGCGCGACCACACCCACGACCGGCACAACACCGTCGATGACACCCCGTACGGCGGCGGCGCCGGCATGGTGATGAAACCGGAACCCTGGGGTGAGGCGCTCGACGCCATCCTCGACGAGACCACAAGTGACGTCACAGACGGGGCAATCGACGCGACCGGCGACACGGCAGCGGATGCCGTGGCGAACGACGCGGGACCGCTCCTGATCTTCCCGTCCCCGGCCGGCGACCTCTTCACCCAGAAGATGGCCCGCGAGCTGGCCGCCGAACCCCACCTCGTCTTCGGCTGCGGGCGGTACGAGGGCATCGACCAACGCGTCTTCGACCACTTCGCCTCCCGTGGGCGCGTCAGGCTGGTCAGCCTCGGCGACTACGTGCTCAACGGGGGAGAGGTGGCCGTGATGGCGATGATCGAGGCCGTCGGTCGGCTCATCCCCGGCATGGTCGGCAACCCGGAGAGCCTCATCGAGGAGTCCCACGAGGACGGTCTCCTCGAGTACCCGAGCTACACCAAGCCGTCCAGCTGGCGCGGCCTCGATGTTCCGCCGGTGCTCCTGAGTGGCAACCACGGGGCCATCGCCACGTGGCGGCACGACCAGCAGCTCGAGCGCACCCGGCGCGTCCGGCCCGACCTTCTGCCTCCAGCGAACGCAGGGCCTGCCGAGGGCGTCCACGGGTAGTCTGGCTTCGTGTTCGTACGCAGGGTCTTCTATCGCTGGCAATTCCTTGCCGTGCTCGTACTTCCGGGGTGGCTCCTGATCGGGGCATCCCTCTTCAAATCGAGTGGATGGGCCGTACTCGGCAGCCTTTTCGGCGGCATCATCCTCGGCCTCGGGCTGCTGGCCGTCGCCCTGTTGTTTTTCGCCCGCACCGAGGTGCGTTTGGAGCGGGCGGTGTCTTGGCGCGACGTCGGCGTGCTCACGCTCTGGCACGCCCTGATCGTGGCCTCCGGCTTCACTGCGGGAGCGCGCTGGCTGCCGTTCCTGGTCGTGCTCGTCGGCCTCGCGGCCTTCTGGTTCGCCATCTGGGAACTCTTCGCGAGTGCCCGGAGCCGGATGCAGGCGATGATGGTGCTTCTCGACGAGACGGCCAGAGGGGGCGCGCCGACCGGACCGGGCGCCGCGGAGCATCCGTCGCCCGTCGGCTTCGAGCCCACGCCAGACCCGTCGATCATCGTCGTCCGGGAAAAGCCGACAGACTCCTAGCCGGACCGGTTTTGCCGGGGGCGCGGATCGTGGCATAATGAGCGATTGTGCCGTAGCATGCCTCTGCCACAGGGGAGCTGCACTATTCGGCACGGTCTTGACCCATCAGTCGTCGCCCAGCACGTTTGTGCGCGGGCGACCTCAGCCGTCTTCGTCCTGTGGCGGATACAGAGAGCGAACAAATATGCATATTCTCGACCAGGTGGATGCCCCATCACTCCGGAAGGACATCCCGGCGTTCCGCGCCGGCGATACCGTCAAGGTCCACGTCAACATCGTTGAAGGCGCACGCTCGCGCGTGCAGGTCTTCCAGGGTGTCGTCATCGGCCGTTCCGGCGAAGGCGTCCGCGAAACGTTCTGCGTTCGCAAGGTCAGCTTCCAGGTCGGCGTCGAGCGTACCTTCCCGGTGCACTCCCCGGTTATCGACCACATTGAGGTCGTCACCCGCGGAGACGTGCGTCGCGCGAAGCTGTACTACCTGCGCAACCTGCGTGGCAAGAAGGCCAAGATCAAGGAAAAGCGCGACTAAGACTCGTCACACCCGATTCCCAGCTCCGGCTGCGTTTCACCCTGAGCTCCTGACCCGTACACTGGGTCAGGAGCTCAGGCGGTTTAATGACAGACAATTCTCTGCCCACGCGATCGGATCGCCTGGCATCAGAAGCACCACAGCGCAGCAAGCGTGGCGTGGCGATCTTCTTTCGCGACCTCTTGATCATTTTTGTGGTGGCTCTGCTCATCTCATTCCTGATCAAGACCTTCCTCGTCCGGTCGTTCTACATCCCCTCGGGGTCGATGGAGAACACCCTCCTGGTCAACGACCGCATCATCGTGAACGAGCTCGAACCCAAGCTCATGCCCATCCAGCGCGGAGACGTCGTCGTGTTCCGTGACCCGGGCGGCTGGCTCCTCCCGCAGGCCGCCGTGCAGCAGAACCCGGTCGCCGCCGGCCTCGACTGGCTCCTCTCCGTCGTCGGCCTCTCCGCACCGGACAGCAACGACCACTTGATCAAGCGCGTCATCGGACTGCCGGGCGACCACGTCAGCTGCTGCAACGCCCTCGGCCAGCTGAGCGTCAACGACGTGCCCCTCTCCGAGCCGTATGTGAACCTTCCCGCCGGCGCCACCGCGGTCTCCAAAGACAACTTCGACGTCGTTGTGCCCGCGAACTCGCTCTGGGTGATGGGGGACAACCGCTACAACTCCAAGGACTCCCGGTACAACGGCGACACCCCGGGCAAGGGCTTCGTTCCGATCGACAACGTGGTCGGCCGCGCCCTCGTGATCAGCTGGCCGCTGTCGCGCTGGACGTGGCTCGACGACTACCCGGAAGTCTTCCGAGGGGTCTCCCCGGAGACGAAGTAGATGGCCGTCTGCGATCCGACCCTCGAGGTCGAGCTCGGCCTGCTCGCCGAGGGCGCGACCTGCGTGATCGGCTGTGACGAGGTCGGACGCGGCGCCCTCGCCGGACCGGTCGGGGTCGGTGTCGCCGCGATCGACGGCACCCTCGGCACGATGCCGGTCGGCCTCCGCGACTCGAAGATGCTGAGCCAGCCGCGTCGTGAGGCCCTCGCACCGCTCGCGGTCGCCTGGGTGCTGCACTCCGCGGTCGGACTCGCCTCCGCCAGGGAGGTGGACGAGATCGGCATCATCGCCGCCCTCGGTCTCGCGGGCAAGCGGGCCCTTGCCGAACTGTTCGCGGCCGGCGTGGACGTCCGGGGGAGCGTCGTACTGCTCGACGGCAACGACGATTACCTCAACAAGGCCCTCGCGACGCCCCTCTCCGTGCTGACCCGGATCAAGGCCGACCAGGACTGTGCGTCCGTGTCCGCGGCATCCGTGATCGCGAAAGTACACCGCGACCGGCTGATGATCGAAGCGGATGCGGTCACGCCCGGCTACGGGTGGGCGGGCAACAAGGGCTACGGCAGTGCGGAGCACATGGCTGCGATCGGGCGCCTCGGCCCGACGGGGCTCCATCGCAAATCGTGGCTGACCATCTCAGCGTAGGATTGTCTCACCATGGAAGAAGAAGAGTTCGAAGACTACGACCGCGAGGTCGAGTTGGCCCTGTACCGCGAATATCGGGATGTCGTCGGGCAGTTCCAGTACGTCGTCGAGACGGAACGGCGCTTCTATCTGGCCAATGAGGTCGAACTCGTGCGCCGGGACACCGAGCACGACTTCTACTTCGAACTGAACATGAAGGACGTCTGGGTCTGGGACGTGTACCGGTCCGACCGCTTCGTGAAGTCGGTGCGCGTGTTGACGTTCAAGGACGTCAACGTCGAGGAACTGGCTTCGAAGGAATTCGAACTGCCCAAGGAACTCGCGCTCGACGAGTAGCCGGCAGGTCCCTCTAGCGGGGCTCGCAGACCACGACGGGGATGTCCCTGCTCGTCTTCTGCTGGTAGCCCTCGTAGCCCTTGTACGCGGCGACGATCTGAGGCCACAACGTCGCCTTCTCCGCCGCGTCGGCGGTGCGTGCCCGCAGCTTCTTCGTCGTGCCGTGCACGGTGAGTTCGATGTCGGGGTGTGCAACGAGGTTGAGGTACCACTGCGGGTTCCGGTCGCTGCCGCCCTTCGAGGCGATCAGCACGAAGCGGTTTCGGTCGTGGATCGGCGCCGTGAGCATCGTCGTGCGGCGCTTACCCGTCGAGCGACCGATCGTGTGCAGTTCAACGACCGGGATCGGCCCGAACGACGCCAGCAACCGGCCGCCGGATGCCTTGAGCACCGCCCGGTGCGTGAGACTCATCGTCTTCATGCCGAGGTCGACCAACCTGTCGCGTAGTCCCATGGGTCCAGCCTAGTAACCTGCACCCGAGCCGGCACCGGTGCACGGTGGAACCCGGGTTCCGCGGCGGGAACGGCGGCACTAGCGTGGGACCATGTACCTCGCATCCGCTGCAGAGAACGACGCCGCCACGACGAACTCCCGTGCCGCGGTCGTCGACCACGCCCTCGAGCTCGCACCCCTGGTCGACGGTCACAACGACTGGGCGTGGGAGTGCCGCGAGAACCGCGCATACTCGGTCGAGGGACTCGAACGGGGACTGACCACCGATACCGACATCGAGCGCCTCCGGGCCGGCCGGGTGGGCGCTCAGTTCTGGTCGGTCTATGTGAGTGACGAATCGGTCGGAGCCGACGCCGTCCAGGGCACCCTCGAGCAGATCGACTGGGTCTACCGGCTCGCCGCGCGCTACCCGGACGATTTCCAGATCGCCCGCAGCGCCGCAGACGTCGAGTCGGCCAGGTCGCACGGCCGGATCGCGTCCCTCCTCGGCGCCGAGGGCGCGCACAGCCTCAACGACTCCCCGGCCGTGCTGCGGATGTTCGCCCGGCTCGGCGTGCGGTACCTCACTCTCACGCACGTGCACAATACGACCTGGGCCGATTCGGGCACCGACGAGCCCGTGCACGGCGGCCTCACCGAGCGCGGTGTCGAATACGTTCGGGAGATGAACCGGCTCGGCATGCTCGTCGACCTGTCCCACGTGTCGCCGGCGACCGCGCACGCGGCGCTCTCCGTCACGTCGGCGCCGGTGATCTTCAGCCACAGTTCGTGCGCCGCCGTCACGGACCACCCGCGGAACGTACCGGACGATGTGCTCGAGCGCCTGCGCGACAACGACGGGGTGCTGATGCTCACCTTCGTGCCGCAGTTCCTCTCCCCGGACTTCGCCGCCTGGTTCGACGGACCCCGCGACGGCCCCGCGCCCACGGTGACGCTCGACGAGGTCATCGCCCACATCGAGCACGCCCGCCGGGTCGCCGGGATCCGGCACATCGGCCTCGGCGGCGACTTCGACGGCACCGACGAATTCCCGGTCGGGCTCGAGGGTGTCGACGGTTACCCGGCGCTCCTGACCGAGCTCGCAGCCAGGGGCTGGACCGCCGTCGAGCTCGCCGCCCTCGCCGGGGCGAACGTGCTCCGCGTGCTCCGGGCGACGGATGCCGCCTTCGCGGCCGCGGGGACCGGCACGCCGCTCCTCGTGTCGTGACCGGTCTTTTCCCGCACTGCCGCGCAAACCAGAACGAATCCCGCTCCGAATGACTGGTGTGAGTGCACCCCGACGAATGACCCGAGCAGCCGTGGCCCTATGGGTGGGGTCCGTGGCCGTCGTCGTTGGACTCGTCGCCGTGATCGGTTCGGTCGGACGTGCGGTACCGGCCGAACCGATTCCGGAGACGGCGGCGGGGTCTCCGGGTGCCGGTTCCGTCGTGGCGTTCTACGGGGACTCCTACACGCTCGGGACCGGAGCTTCGGGCCCTGAACACCGGTGGTCGACGCTCCTGTCCGTGGAGCACGGCTGGACCGAGGTGAATCCGAGCGTGAACGGTCTCGGTTTTGTGAACCACCGGGCCGACGTGTCCGACGATCTCGTCGACCAGGTCATCGCAGCCCACCCCGACATCGTGATCGTGACGATGGGTCTCAACGACAACTTCTCGATGCCCGCTCGCGCCGACCGCATCCGCGCCGCCATCACGACCGACTTCACCAGAATCAGTGAGGCGCTGCCGGTCGCACGCGTCATCGTGGTCGAACCGTTCTGGTACACCGACGAGCGGCCCGACTCGGTGCAGCAGATCATCGACTGGGTGAGCGCGGGCGCGGCGGCGATCGATGCCGACTACATTCCCGGTGCCTCGCACTGGCTCGACGGCCACCCGGAGTGGAAGGCCGGCGACGGCCTGCACCCGAACGACAAGGGGTATCGCGTGCTCGCCGATCGCATGGACGAGGCACTCAGGAGCCTCGGCGTCTAGGAGTCGCGCGGCGAGGGATACTCCGAGGGCCAATTCCCGACTCTCCTCACCATGCGTCGGCTTCGGCCTGCTGTCCACCGGTCCCCGACCGCCCTGCGGATGGTCGCCCACCCCCGGCATCCTGTCCGTGGGAGGCACTCGTGGCACGCAAAGACGATCTGGGCAGGCTCGGTGAGGAGCACGCGGTACGGTTCCTGACGGAGGCCGGGTACACGCTCCTCGCCCGCAACTGGCGGTGCGAACAGGGCGAGATAGACATCGTCGTCGAGCACGACGGCGAAGTCGCCTTCGTGGAGGTGAAGACGCGGTCGGGGACCGGCTTCGGGCATCCGTTCGAGGCGATCACCGTCGTGAAGCTCGCCCGCCTCCGCCGCCTCGCAGCGGCGTGGTGCGAGGAGGCGGATACCTGGCCAGGTCGGATCAGGATCGACGCGATCGCGGTCATCCTCGCCCCCGGCGCCGTGCCGGTGATCGAGCACCTGCCCGGTGTGTTCTAGTGAGCGTGTTCTCGTGAGCGTGTCCAGTGAGCGTGTTCTCGTGCGTGCCCTCTGATGGGCGCGAGCTGATGGGCCTCGCCCGCACTCACGCCGTCGCCCTGCTCGGGCTGACCGGGGCACTCGTCGAAGTCGAGGCGGACATCTCGAGCCAGCTCCCGGGCATGGTGCTGATCGGACTGCCGGACGCCGCGCTCTCCGAGGCGACCGAACGGGTCAGGGCCGCGGCCAAGAACTCCGGCTCCCCGCTGACCCACAACAAGCTCACGATCAACCTGTCGCCCGCGGCGCTCCCCAAACACGGTTCGGGCTTCGACCTCGCGATCGCGCTCGCGTGCCTCGCTGCGGACGGGGTGGTCGCGGCCGGGTCGGTCGGCTCGGTCGTCCACATCGGCGAGCTCGCGCTCGACGGGCGCCTTCGACCCGTCCCGGGCATGCTTCCTGCGGTGATCGCGGCGTCGCGGCTCGGCCACCGTACCGTCATGGTTCCCGCCGGAAATGCCGCGGAGGCGGAACTCGTGCCCGGCGTCACCGTGATCGGGGTCGCCTCCCTCCGCGAGGCGGCGATCTGGCACGGGGCCGAGCTCACGCCCGTGCCGGTTGACGCGATCGAGTGGCCCGCCGAAGCCGGACCAGCCGGGAATGACGCCGAAACCGGTTCGATGGACCTTGCCGACGTCATCGGCAATGAGGACGCGATCCTGGCCCTGCAGATCGCCGCGGCTGGCGGGCACCATCTCTTCATGCTGGGTCCGCCGGGATCCGGCAAGACCATGCTGGCCGCCCGCTTGCCTGGACTTCTGCCCGACCTGGACCCGGCCGCCTCCCTCGAGGCGAGTTCGCTGCGATCCCTCGGCGGCCGCGGACTCGGCCGTTCCCTCGTGACCCGGCCGCCGCTCGAATCGCCGCACCACACCGCGACGGCCGCGGCCATGGTCGGCGGCGGCAGCGGACAGATCCGGCCGGGTGCCGCCGCCCGAGCCTGCCACGGTGTGCTCTTCCTCGACGAGGCTCCCGAGTTCGCATCCACCGTGCTCGACGCCCTCCGGCAGCCGCTCGAATCAGGGACGATCAGCATCCACCGTGCCAACGCCGTCGCGCACTTCCCGGCGCGGTTCCAGCTCGTGATGGCCGCGAATCCGTGCCCGTGTGGGCAGTACGGCGTTGCAGGACTCGAGTGCTCGTGCCCGCCGAGCGCGCGACGCCGATACCTCGCCCGCATCTCCGGGCCGCTGCTCGACCGGATCGACATTCAACTGCACGTGAACCGGATCACGGCCGCCCAGCTGCGGTTCGCCGCGGAGGAGCCCCGCCTCACCAGCTCCGCGGCGCGGGAACGCGTGGCCCGGGCCCGAGGCGCCGCACGCGAGCGCCTCGCCGGCACGCCCTGGTCCCTCAATTCCACGGTGCCCGGGTCGTGGCTCCGCGGCCGGCAGCTTCGCCTGGACCGGGCGACGACGGCCGCGCTCGACCGGGCACTGGAACGCGGCGGCATCACGATGCGCGGCTACGACCGGGTGCTCCGCATCGCCTGGTCGATCGCCGATCTCGAGGGCGCCGATCGGCCAGGCACTGAGGAGCTCGGGCAGGCGCTCTACCTGCGCACCGGCTGAAGCCGGGCATCCACCGACGGAAGGACGACACGCACAATGCCATTCGAACCCGACGAGACGACGATGATCGACCTCGCGGCCGGCGCACGCCCACCCGGGGCCGCCCTGACGACAGAACTCGCCGCCGAGCTGCACGCGCGTGCGGCCTGGTCGTGCATCAGCGAACCTGGCGACGGAACCGCGGGCCTCCTCGTTGCGGCGCTCGGCGCCGTCCCCGCCCTGCGACTCGTGATCGAGGCCTGGCCACACGATCGCATCGCCGGGGAGCTCCTCGCCGTCGGGGTGGAGCAGGGAACGGTCGCCGCCGCGGGAATCGACCGCGCCCTCGAGCGCTGGCGTCCGCGGCTCGATCCCGTAGTCGTCACGATCGCGCTGCGGCAGGCAGGCCGATCGGGGGCGCGGCTCGCCATTCCCGGTGACCACGATTGGCCGGCCGGACTCGACGACCTCGGCGCTCACGCCCCACTCGCCCTCTGGTGGCGCGGTCCGGCGGATGCCCTCGGCGCGTTCGGCCGGTCGATCGCCCTCGTCGGAGCCCGGGCCGCCACCCGCTACGGCGAGCATGTCGCGATGGAAGCGTCAGCCGGCCTCGTCGACCGGGGATTCGCGATCGTCAGTGGTGCGGCATACGGGATCGACGGGATGGCGCACAAAGCGGCGCTCGCGAGCGGTGGCCGAACGGTGGCGTTTCTCGCCGGGGGAGTGGACCGCCCCTATCCGAGCGGGCACGTCGACCTCCTCGAGCGGATCGCGGGGGAGGGCGCCGTCATCTCCGAGCTTCCATGCGGGGCCGCGCCGACCAAGTGGCGGTTCCTGCAGCGAAACCGTCTGATTGCGGCGACCAGCCTCGCCACGATCGTCCTGGAGGCCGGGTGGCGCTCCGGGTCGCTGAACACCGCCGGCCATGCGGCGACCCTCGGGCGGCCGCTCGGCGCCGTGCCCGGCCCGGTCACCTCACCGGCCTCTGCCGGGTGCCACCGGCTGATCCGGGAGTACGACGCCGTCTGCGTGACGACGGCCGCAGAGATGGCGGAGCTCGTCGCCGAGCACCTGGTCCAGGTGCCGCTCGACTTCCCGGAGCCGGAGAACGGGATCGAGGGCACCGGGCGCACCAGCGAACAGGTGCGGGTCTTCGACGCCCTGAGCGGTCGGTCTCCACGCGAGATCGGCGATCTCGCCCGTCGCGCCGGCCTCTCCACCATGTCCGTGCGTGCCGCGCTCGGAGCCCTCGGACTCGAAGGCGCGGCGCGCGAGCGTTCGACCGGCTGGGTGCGGAACGCCTGAGCCGGCCAGACGGCGACCGTGGATCACCGCGGGTGTCGGTCGGTGTCCGCTGCGGCGTTGCCTGCGGCGGAACCGACGGCCGCTGCCGCGATGCCTGCGGCGGAACGGACGGCCGCTGGCCGGCCCCGATATCGGCCTGCCGCGAAACCGTCAGCCCTGGTACAGGCCCGCCGGCGTCTCCTCGCCGTCGTGGCCGGCGGTGTCGCACGCCCGCCGCACGGCCGCGAGGGAGTCAGCGACATCGGCGGCATCCGTCGACCAGTTGCTGACCGAGATCCGCAGGACCGCGCGCCCGCGCCAGACGGAACCGGACATCCAGGTGGTGCCCTGGCCGAGCAATAGCTCGGTCACGCGCCGCGTGCGGGCGTCACTGCCGAAGCTCACGCACACCTGGGTGAAGACCACATCGTTGACGACCTCGGCGCCGGGAATGTGCGCGAGGCCCTCGGCGAGCGAACGGGCGTGCCCGGCCAGGCGTTCGACGAGGTCGATCGTGCCGGATCGCCCGAGCGACCGTAACGCCGCCCACACCGGGATGCCCCGGGCCCGGCGGGACAACTCCGGCACCTTCTCGAAGGGATCGCCAGGGCCGTCGGTCGCCGGCTGCAGCAGGTAGCTCGTGTGCACGCCGAACACGGACCGGACCGTCGCCGGATTCGCGACGATCGCGATCCCGCAGTCATAGGGCACGTTGAGGGTCTTGTGCGCGTCGGTCGCCCACGAGTCGGCCCCCTCGACGCCCGCCACGAGCGCGCGGTAGGTCGGGCTCGCCGCGGCCCAGAGACCGAACGCGCCGTCCACGTGCACCCAGGCGTGGTGTTCCCGCGCGACCCGGATCGCCGCCGTCATCGGATCGAAGGCACCGGAGTGCAGGTTCCCAGCCTGCAGACACACGATGGCCGGACCCTCGCCGTCCTGCATCGCGGCCGCTAGGGCGCGGGGATCCAGCCTGCCCTGCGCGTCGGCCGCAACGGCGATGGGTTCGCCGAGGCCGAGGTACCGGAGCGCGAGGTCCATCACCGCATGCCGCTCCTCACCCACGAACACCCGCACGCGCGGCGAACCGGACAACCCGTCCCTGCTGACATTCCAGCCCACCCGCTCGAGCACCCACTGGCGCCCGGCAGCGAGCCCGACGAAGTTGGCCATGGTGGCCCCTGTGGTGAATCCGACGTCAGAACCGGACGGCAACCCCAGCAGATCGAGCACCCACGCTCCGGCGGCCTCCTCGGCAGCGGCAGTGGCCGGCGTCGCGAAGCGCATGGCGGCATTCTGGTCCCAGGCGCTGACGAGCCAGTCTGCGGCCAGCGCTGCCGGAAGGGTCCCGCCGATCACCCAGCCGAAAAACCTGCCGGAGGGCATGGCCATCAACCCGGGCTCGGCGAGGGCGGCCAGCTCATCGACCACGGATGCCGCGGGGGTCGGGGACTCCGGCAGCGGTCCTGAGAAGAGTTCCGCGAGAGTATCCGCGTCGGCGCGCGGCCCCACCGGGCGGGTGCCGAGCGAACCGAGCCACGCGAGCGCGTGCTCCCTGGCCCGCCCCAGTGCCTCGTCGTATACGCCGGGCTGAGCTGACATGGGGCCATGCTAGTCCCGGCCGTCCACCCCGACCAGTCCGTGCCCGCAACGGCGTCGGGCATAACTCCTGCAAATTTCCGGCTCACCGAAACGGAGCCCCGGAATTCCGCGGCTGACGATCTCGCCGGGCAGAATTTGAAGGAGGTATGCCCAACTGACGGGGGAGAACAGGGTAGACAGGGGGCATGACCGAGTACTCGGATCCCGGACGTGACGGCTCCGGCCGTGAGAACGGCGTGCGCGCCGGAGTCACCGAAGCCGCGCACTTCGGCGACGAACGCACGACGATATCGGGGTTCCTGCAGCGTCAGCGGGACCTCGTCGCCTGGAAGGTCGGCGATGCGTCCGACGCAGCACTCCGGCCCGTCGCCACTCCGACCGGAATGACCGCGCACGGCATCGTCCGTCATCTCATGAATGTGGAGCGTTCCTGGGTGCGCGACGTCTTCGCCGGAGAGGAGGGGCTGCCCTTCGACTGGAGTGACGAGGATCCCGACGGCGAGTTCCACGTGCCACCCGACATGACCATGGCCGAGCTGCTCGCCGACTACGCGGCGGAGGCGCGTCGCTGCGACGCGACCATCGCGGCGGCCGTCTCACTCGACGCCGTCTCGGTGCGCCGCAGTTTCAGCCTGCGCTGGATCCTGATCCATCTGGTCGAGGAGACCGCACGGCACGTCGGTCACCTCGACCTGCTGCGGGAGCGAGCCGACGGCAGCGTCGGGGAAGACCCGCAGGACTGATCGACGCGGCCGGGGCTCCGATGCTGTGTCGGTGCCAGGCCCTAGTCTGGAGCGGACGAAGGGTGAGCCATGAGCGGTGTTCCAATGGGCCAGATCCAGTTGGGCCAGTACGGACCGGCGAGCCACGTCATCGCGCACATCAGCGACACGCACTTCCTGAGCGCAGGCAAACCCCTGTACGGCACCGTGGACACCGACACTCCCGTGCACAAAGCCCTCGCCCAGCTGGAACGCTCGGGGCAGCCGATCGACGGCCTTGTCTTCACTGGTGACATCGCCGACACCGGCGAAGCGGATGCCTATCGGCGCATCAGGGACCTCGTCGAGTCCGCAGCCGATCGGCTCGGCGCACGGGTCATCTGGGTGATGGGAAACCACGACAAACGGGCGCCCTTCCGCAGTGAGCTGCTCGGCGAGACCGGGTACGGTGCATCCGCCGCCGAACCCGTCGACGCGGTGCACGACCTCGACGGACTCCGCCTGATCGTCCTCGACACGAGCGTTCCCGGCTACCACCATGGCGTGCTCACCGCGGGGCAGCTGAAATGGCTGGCCGAGGTACTGAGCGAACCGGCCCCGCACGGCACGCTCCTCGCCCTGCACCACCCGCCGATTCCGACCATGGTGCCCCTCATGAGCCTGCTCGAGCTCAGGGACCAGGCCGGCCTGGCCGAGGTCGTCGCCGGAAGCGACATCCGCGGCATCCTCGGCGGGCACCTGCACTACGCCACGACAGGGATGTTCGCGGGCGTCCCCGTCTCGGTCGCCGCGGCCACGTGCTACACGATCGACCCGAGCGCGCCCGCCCGGGAACTCACGGGCGTGCGCGGCGGCCAATCGATCAACCTCGTGCAGGTGTACCCGGAGAGCATCGTGCACTCCCACGTCGTGCTCGGCGACTTCGATCCGGCGACCCGTTTCGACTCCACGTTCCTGGCCCGTATCGAAGCGATGAGCCCCGACGAGCGCACCGAGGCCTTCTCACGCCAGGCGTGAGTGCGGTGGCGGGCGGCGGGCGGATGCCCCTCGACGCCCTGCTCGAGGACTTCACCGTGTATCTGTCCGCAGAGCGCGGCTTCTCGCCGAACACCGTCCGCGCCTACCGCACAGACCTCCGCGGTCTTCTCGCCTTTGCTGAGGGCCGCACGGTCTGCGACGCCGACGGCCTCACCCTCGACCTGCTGCGCGACTGGCTGTGGGTGGCGACCCAGGCCGGCCTGTCCAAGGCGACGATCGCACGACGATCCGCCTCCGCCCGCAGCTTCACGGCCTGGCTGACCCGCACCGGAGTGAGCCCCCTCGACCCGGCCGTACGCCTGCGGTCGCCCAAACCGGGTCGAACCCTGCCCCGGGTGATCAACCGGGCGCAGATGCAGGCCCTCCTCGAACATCTCGAGCTGCGGGCCCGGGTCGGCGGTCCGCACGAGCTGCGCGACCAGGCCATCGTCGAGCTGCTCTACGCCTCCGGGCTGCGCGTGTCCGAGCTCGTCGGTCTCGACGTCCCCGACGTCGATCTCGCCCAGCTCACCGTGCGGGTCACCGGCAAGGGCTCCAAGGAGCGTGTCGTTCCCTTCGGCGTTCCTGCCCAGCGCGCACTCGTCGCCTACCTCGACCGTGCCCGCCCGCTGCTGCTCACGGCAGCGGAGAAACCCGAAGGGAGCACTCCTGCGGGCCCCGTTTCGGGCCCGGCCGGACGCCCAGCCGCGCTGTTCCTCGCGACCCACCGACGTCGCATCGGAGTGCGGGCGGTGTACCGCCTGGTCGCCGGGCTCCTCGCCGAAATTCCAGGCAACGGGCCCGCCGGGCCGCACGCCTTGCGCCACACCGCGGCCACTCACCTCCTCGACGGCGGGGCCGACCTGCGCGCCGTGCAGGAACTGCTTGGTCACGCGAGCCTCGGCACGACCCAGATCTACACGCATGTCTCTGCGGAACGATTGAGGCAGAGCTACCAGAACGCTCACCCGCGGGCCTGACCTCCGCCGATTCCCCGGAGTGGGTCCTGCACGTGTCCGTCATTCTCGAGCCCGTCTTCCTGCAGCACGGCGCGCCACAATTCTTGTTCGCGCGCACTGCGACGGGAATCCTGCCGCTGCCTGAGCACGTTGGCCGACTCGGCCGGAAGCAGCACGGCGTGCGGGACCCCGCCGAGGTACCGCATCGGCGATACGTACCGGCCGGAGGTCCGTGCCCCGAGGTGCAGGCAGCCGTCACCACAGTGGCCGCCTGTCGCGACCCGGCCGATGAGCTGGCCACGCCGCACGGAGTCCCCGGCCGCGACAAGCGCCAGAACGGGTTCCATGCTCGACACGAGGCCGTCGCCGTGGCTGAGGGAGACCGCGGGTCTGTCGACCACGATCCCGGCGAAGGTCAAGGTACCGTCCGCGACGGCATAGACCGGGTCGCCGGCGTGCGCGGCCAGATCGATTCCGCGGTGCCCGTCGGCGTACTCCGAGACGGGCGCACGGAACTCCCGGAGGACGCGATGCGGCAGAGCGAGCGGCCATGCCCACGCCACCGGTTCCGTCGGCCTCGGCGTCGCCGTCGGATTCTGCATCGACTCTCGCTGGGCGACTGGTTCGCCCTGACCGGCCGACGCTGGCGCGACGGCCAAGGAGACCAGGAGGGCGGCGACCAGGGCGACTGCGGTGCGGCGGTGAATCGGCATGTGCCCAGACTCCGGCACTCGGTGGCGGCGTCGGGCCCGCTCGCAGCGGGTGGTGCAGAAGTCGAGAACAGCGCCGGCTGGTGAGGACAGGCCGAGGGGGACATCCACTCATCGGAACGGTGGAGACCTGGCGGGAACCGGGTTCGCCGGGTGCTAAAGTTATGGCAGCAGCGCTTCGTGCGCTGACTACGCGTGCCCATTCGGCCACCACCTCCATTCGGTCCGGCTTCCTCGGAAGCCAGGCGGAGGTGCGCCGGGCACCAGGAGTCGTGATCGACCGATCAGGACACGAACCGATTGGCGTTTTGCCGCGTACGCGGCGCGCCGGACAAGGAGTACGGCTCATGGCCGTCGTCACCATCCGCCAGCTGCTCGACAGCGGCGTGCACTTTGGACACCAGACCCGCCGTTGGAACCCGAAGATGAAGCGATTCATCTTCACGGAGCGCTCGGGCATCTACATCATCGACCTGCAGCAGTCCCTCGGCTTCGTCGACAAGGCCTATGACTTCGTCAAGGAGACCGTCGCCCACGGCGGCACGATCCTCTTCGTCGGCACCAAGAAGCAGGCGCAGGAATCGATCTCCGAGCAGGCCATCCGTGTCGGCCAGCCGTACGTCAACCAGCGCTGGCTCGGTGGCCTCCTCACCAACTTCCAGACCGTCTCCAAGCGTCTGGCCCGCATGAAAGAGCTCGAAGAGCTCGACTTCGAGGACACCGCCAAGAGCGGGTTCACGAAGAAGGAAATGCTCATCAAGAAGCGCGAGCTCGTCAAGCTGCACAAGAGCCTCGGCGGTATCCGCAACCTCACGAAGACGCCGTCCGCGCTCTGGGTTGTCGACACCAACAAGGAGCACCTCGCCATTGACGAAGCCCGCAAGCTCGGCATCCCCGTCATCGCGATCCTCGACACCAACTGCGACCCCGACGACGTGCAGTACCCGATCCCGGGCAACGACGACGCCATCCGTTCCGTCGGCCTGCTGACCCGCATCATCGCGGACGCCGCAGCCGAGGGCCTGATCCAGCGCCACGCCAAGCCGGAGGCCGAAATCGAGCCCCTCGCCGCCTGGGAAGCCGAACTGCTGAAGACCGAGGATGTCGCCGCAACCGACGCCACCCCCGAGCAGTCCTCTGCCGAGACCGCTGAGGTCGCCGACGCAACCGTCGCCACCGAGCAGGTCGTCGAAGAAGCAGCCGACGTGGCAGCCGTTGTTGCCACCGAAGCTCCCGCCGAAGAAACCAAGTAAGGAACCCGGTATGGCCAGCATCAGCCTGCAAGACGTCAAAGCCCTCCGTGAACGCCTCGGTACGGGCATGGTCGACACCAAGAACGCCCTCGTCGAAGCCGACGGCGACATGGAGAAGGCCGTTGAGATCCTGCGTCTCAAGGGTGCGAAGGGCAACGCTAAGCGCGCTGACCGTTCCACCTCTGAGGGCCTCGTCGCCGCCAAGGAAATCGGCACGACCGCAACGTTGATCGAGCTCGCCTGCGAGACCGACTTCGTCGCCAAGGGTGTCAAGTTCGGCGCCCTCGCCGAGAAGGTTCTGGACGCGGTTGCCGCTGCCGGAGCCACCTCGGTCGCGGAAGGCCTCGCGGCCCCCGCCGGCAGCCAGACCGTCGCCGAACTGATCGACGGCGAAGCCGCGATCATCGGTGAGAAGTTCGAGCTGCGTCGCGTCGCATCCGTCACGGGTGAGAAGTTCGCGATCTACCTGCACAAGACGAGCAAGGACCTGCCCCCGCAGGTCGGCGTCGTCGTGGGTTACTCGGGAGACGACGCTGACACCGCACGCAGCGTCGCCCAGCACATCTCCTTCGCGAACCCGGAGTACCTCGACCGCGAGAACGTCCCCACGGACCTCGTCGAGGCCGAGCGCCGCATCGTCACCGAGATCTCGAAGAACGAGGGCAAGCCGGAAGCGGCACTGCCCAAGATCGTCGAAGGCCGCATCCACGCCTACTTCAAGCAGGTCGCCCTGCTCGAGCAGGACTACGCGAAGGACAACAAGCTGTCCGTCGCTCAGGTGCTGAAGGATGCCGGTCTCACGGTGTCCGGATTCGCCCGCTTCAAGGTCGGCGCCTAGGCAATAGGCTCGCAGTACCAATGATGGAGACCGGCTTGCGCGAGCAGGCCGGTCTCCATTGCTGTGTCCGCACTGAGTCGGCACACAGTAGTTTTAGATCAGGCACAACGGAAGGACCCCCAGGGCATGTCAGATTCGGGTAAGAAGCGCAGAGTCCTTCTCAAACTCTCCGGCGAAGCGTTCGGCGCAGGAAGCCTGGGAGTGAACCCGGATGTGATCAGCTCACTGGCCCGGGAGATCGCCGAGGCGGCGCAGACCGTGGAAATCGCCGTCGTCGTCGGCGGAGGGAACTTCTTCCGCGGAGCGGAACTATCCCAGCGCGGAATGGACAGAGGCCGCGCCGACTACATGGGCATGCTCGGCACGGTGATGAACGCCCTCGCCCTCCAGGACTTCCTGGAACAGGCGGGAGCCGAGACCCGGGTCCAGTCCGCGATCGCGATGACCCAGGTCGCCGAGCCGTATATCCCGCGGCGGGCCGAGCGCCACCTCGAAAAGGGACGCGTCGTCATCTTCGGTGCCGGGGCAGGCTTGCCGTATTTCTCCACGGACACCGTCGCGGCGCAGCGCGCCCTCGAAATCGGCGCCGACATCGTCCTCGTCGCCAAGAACGGCGTCGACGGCGTCTACTCTGACGACCCGCGCACCAACCCGGACGCGGAACTGATCCACCACCTCACGTACCAGGACGCCCTGCAGCGCGGCCTGAAGGTCGTCGACTCGACCGCCTTCAGCCTCTGCATGGACAACGGGATGCCGATGCAGGTCTTCGGAATGGCGCCACAGGGCAATGTCACCGCCGCCATCCTCGGAGCCGATCTGGGAACCCTCGTCTCCAACTAAACTTGTCGATGTCCCCTGCGGTCGAAACGGCCTCAGGTCTCAGCCAGCAGGTCGAAATCACCCAGGTCGAAGCCTCAACGAAGGAGTTACCGTGATCGCGGATGTTCTGTCCGATGCAAGCGCACGAATGCACAAGGCCCTCGAAGCCGCCAAAGACGATTTCGGGACCGTGCGCACCGGACGGGCGAACCCGCAGATGTTCGCGAAGATCCTGGTGAACTACTACGGATCCCAGACACCTCTCGAGCAGCTCGCATCCCTGCAGAACCCCGAAGCGCGCACGCTCCTGATCGGACCGTACGACAAGGGTGCCCTGCGCGACATCGAGCAGGCCATTCGGGACACTCCGAACCTCGACGCCAACCTCGGCAACGACGGCAACGTCATCCGGGCGACGCTCCCGGAACTCACGGCCGACCGCCGCAAGGAATACGTCAAGATCGTACGGACCAAGGCGGAAGATGCCAAGATCTCCGTACGCAACCTGCGCCGCAAGGCGAAGGACGAACTCGATGCGCTGAAGAGCGAAGTCGGTGACGACGATGTGGCCCGGGCGGAAAAGGAGCTCGAGCAGATCACGAAGACTCACGTCGACGCGATCGACACCGCTCTCAAGCACAAAGAGGCCGAACTCCTCGAGATCTAAGGGCGGAGCCAGCGTCATGACGCACGAGCCACGCGACGAAACCGGTAACACTGCGCCGGTACCACCCAAACGACCCCACGGGGCCGGCAGTTCGGAATTCCGGGCCCAGGTGCACGCAGCCCGCAACGACATCGAACGCCAGATGCAGTCGACCCGCGCGGACATCGAACGCCAGATGCAGGCGACGCGGGCGCAGCTCGACGCAACCAACGAGCGGATTGCCGCGCGGACGGGGCGCAACCTGATCCTGGCGACCCTGATCGGCCTCGCGCTCGGCCTGTTCATGCTGGTGAGCCTGATCTTCATCAAAGAGCTGTTCATGGTCTGCGCCGCCGCGTTCGTCGGGTTCACGGCCTTCGAGCTCGCTCAGGCACTTCGTCAGTCCGGCCGCAACGTGCCGCGTGTCGCCGTCGTCATCGCAGCGATTTCCGTGGTCCCCGCTGCCTTCTACTGGGGAGCGGGCGGCCAGTTCCTCGTCACCCTCGCCGGAATCCTCTTCATCGGGCTCTGGCGGGTGTTCCTGCTGCTCAGTCCCGCGCACCGGGGGACTGCCCGATCAGTGTTCGGTGACATCGGGGCCGGATTCTTCATCCAGACCTATGTCGTGTTCCTCGGCAGTTTCGCCGTGTTGCTCGTCGCTCAGCCGGACGGGCAGTGGTGGACCCTCGCCTTCCTGCTGCTGGTGATCTCGAACGACACCGCGGCGTATGCCAGCGGGCTGTCCTTCGGCAAGCACCGGATGGTGCCCACGATCAGTCCCAAGAAGACCTGGGAAGGCTTCGCGGGCGCCGGCCTGGCGTGCCTGATCGTCGGTGTGGTGCTGTCCCTGTTCATGATCGGAGAACCCTGGTGGTTCGGCCTGGTCTTCGGACTCGTCATCCTGCTGAGCGCCACCTTCGGCGACCTCGCGGAGTCTCTGATCAAGCGCGACCTCGGCATCAAGGACATGAGTTCCTGGCTTCCGGGCCACGGTGGTTTCCTAGACCGCATGGACTCGATTCTTCCCTCGGCGGCGGCAACGTACGCGCTGTATCTCATCTTCCGCTGACAAGTGGAAAGCACCCCCGGCGGGGGCACGCTTTCGACAGTGGCCTCCCCGTGGGGCAGAATGATCCAGTGAGCACCACATTCCCCCGGGCCGGCAAGAAGACGCTCGGCTACAACGTCACCCAGGTCGACGAGTTTCTGGCGAGTGCGCGTCGTGCGTACGATGCGACCGACGACTCGGAACCATTGACGGCCGAAGGCATCCGCCACACCGCATTCTCGATGCAGAAGGGCGGCTACTCGTCTGCGCACGTCGACGCTGCCCTCGAACGCCTCGAGGACGCCTTCGCCGTGCGCGATCGCGACCGGGCGTCGGGAGCCCACGGCAAGCAGGCCTGGCTCGAAAGCGCCAGGGACCGCGCACAGGAACTCGTCAACCGACTCGGACGCCCGGCCGGCCACCGTTTCAGCCGGGTCAGCTTCCTGAGCGTCGGGTACAACCGAGCGGATGTCGACCGGTTCGCGAACAAGCTTGTGAAGTACTTCGAGGATGGATTCCCGATCACCGCGGACGACGTTCGGTCGGCCGTTTTCCGACCGCAACGCGGGGGATATCGCGAAGTGCAGGTCGATGTCGTGCTCGACAACGTCGTCGACGTCATGCTCGCCGTTCGGTGAATCACGCACCGTTATCTGGCTGTTATCCGGAATCTGGGTTAGGCTCGAGAAATCGTGGGAAGACACCTAAGCGTAATTGAGTCCGGGAATACCACCACTCCGATCATTCGGAGGGTCAAGAAACCCCGGCCTCGCGCCCGCCTCCTGTTCGTCTTCGCCTTCACCGCTGCCGCCGCGTTCGTCCTCGTGACCATCGTCGATCCCTACTCCGGCGCGACAGCGTCCCCGTACTACCAGTCCGCCGGCGGCCGTTTCGCCGGCCAGGTCACGCAAGTGGTCCAGGTCAACGGCACGTATGCGAACACGATCGTTCGTGACTCGTACACCGTCACCGTGAAGCCCAAGCCGGTCCCGGTCCCGGTCCCCGTCGTGGTCGCTGCCAAATCGTCGACCAAGTCAAGCTCGAGTTCCTCGGCACCGACGGCAGCCGTCGCGAGCCCCGGTTCGGCGCAGGAGTACGCCGCCGGCGCCGTAGCCTCGCGCGGCTGGGGCGGGGACCAGTACAACTGCCTCGTCTCCCTGTGGAACAAGGAATCCGGCTGGCGCGTCACCGCGGAGAACCCCAGCGGGGCCTACGGGATCCCACAGGCGCTTCCCGGTTCGAAGATGGCGTCTGCCGGTGCCGACTGGGCCACGAACGCCGGCACCCAGATCGAGTGGGGCCTCGGCTACATCACGGGCCGCTACGGCACCCCGTGCGGCGCCTGGGCGCACTCGGTCGACTCCGGCTGGTACTAGCAGGCCCCGCTCCCGGAGGGCCGGCTTCGCCGCGCCCACCGACGCGACGTAGACTGACCCAATGCCACGCAGCAATCATCCGAGGGGCCGCAGGCCCGGTTCGGACGATGCCGGCGATGACGAGACTCTCGACCGCATGCGGGCGGGTTGGCGTCGGACCGAGGAACGACGCGACGGTCTCTGGACCGTTCAGCCGGTGACGGCGATCCGGGCGACGAAGAGCTACGTCTGCCCCGGGTGCAATCTCGAGATCGCCCCGAAGACTCCCCACCTCGTCGCGTGGCGCGCCGATGGGCTCATGGGCGAGGCGGCAGACCTGGCCGGGCGCCGGCACTGGCACAGTCACTGCTGGAGAATCAGATGATGCCGGGCGATACCGGCACGAGGGAGACACCGTGAGTTCGACCGTGACCGAGATCCGAGGCGGCATCGAGCTGCCCGCCCGCCGCGAGCACATCGAGCTTCACACGAGTGACGGCCTCACCCTGGTCGGGGAACTGGCCGTGCCGCTCGACCGCGAGCCGGTCGCGACACTCGTGACGCTGCATCCGCTGCCGACACACGGCGGTTTCATGGACTCCCACATCCTCCGCAAGGCCGCAGGGCGCCTGCCTGCCCTCGCGGATCTCGCCGTGCTGAGGTTCAACACCCGGGGGACGACCTCACCGCGCGGCACGAGCGGCGGCAGTTTCGACCACGGCAATGCCGAACGGCTCGACGTCGCTGCGGCCATGGCGTTCGTCGCTGAGAGGAAGCTCCCCAACCCGTGGCTGGTCGGCTGGTCCTTCGGCACCGAACTCGCGATCAAGTACGGCCTCGAGCATCCGATTGTCGGAGCGATCCTGCTGTCCCCGCCGCTGCACCGGGCGACGGATGCGGAACTGGCGGCCTGGGCGGGCAACTCGCGCCGCCTCGTGGCCATCATCCCGGAGCACGACGACTACCTGCGACCTGAGGCCGCGAGGGAACGCTTCAGGAGCGTCCCCGAGACCCTGTTCATCAGCGTCGACGGAGGCAAGCACCTGTGGGTGGGGGAAACCCAGACCAAGCGCATCCTCAACGAGATCGTCTCCGTCGTGAACCCGGCGGCCGCACCGCTTCCGACGGAGTGGCTCGACTGAGCGACGTCCGAGCCCCGGTCAGAGCTCGTTCTGGCGGGGAATCACGACCTGCTTGATGATCATGATCACCGCGGCGGCGACCGGGATCGCGATGAGCGCGCCGAGGATGCCGAGCAGTGACCCGCCCGCGAGGGCCGCGACGACGACCACGGCGCCCGGTACCGACACGGCGCGTCGCATGATGTTGGGGCTGAGGACATAGGCCTCGACCTGCATGTAGACGATGTAGTAGATCGCCGCGACCAGGGCCGTGAGGGTCGAGCTGCCGATGCCGGGGATCAGGCAGGCGAGCACGATGATTACGGAACCGCTGATGGTGCCGACGAGGGGGATCAGCGACCCCAGGAAAGCGATCACCGCGAGCAGGGCGGGGAAGGGGGCGCCGATGATCGACAGGAACGTGAAGCTCAGCACGCCGTTGCACGAGGCGAGAGCGGCCTGCCCCACGACGAAGCGACCGACGGACGTCGTGATCTGCTCGCTGAGGTCGGCGAACCGTTCACGCTTCGACGCGGGCACCAACTGGTATGTCGCGGTCTTGAGGCTGTGGAGCGAGGCCGTGAAGTAGAGCGACAGGATCACGATGATCAGGGCGCCGAAGAGCCCGCTGACCACGGCGAGCCCGGACTGGATGATCGCGGTGGTGATCGTCGTCACGTTGGTGCTCACGTAGTCGGTGATCGACTTGACGATTCCGGAAACGGGAAGCGCCGGAAACTGCTTCTGGATGTCCGACAGGAACGTCGAGGAGTTGACGGATTTGACCAGTTCCGGAATCGCCTGTGACAGCTTCGTGATCTGGTCGACGATGATCGGAACGATCGCGAAGATGACCCCGGTCAGCACCCCGATCACCGCGATCAGGACGGCGAGTATCGCCGCCCACCGCGGAAAGCCCTTCTTCTCCAGCCAGGACACCGAGGGGTCCAGTCCGAGCGCGATGAACAGCGCGGCACCGATGTAGGTGATGATCGTCGACAGGCTGACAATCGAGCTGAGGATCAGTATTCCGACCCCTACCCCGAGGGTTCCGATCAGGCCCAGGCGGAATGCGTTCTGGATTTTCACGGGGATCTCCTCGGAGTGGCGGCGGTGTTCAATCGTCCAGTGCTGTGACCTTTTCCGCCTGCGTGAGGAGGCCTCGCAGGCTCTCGAAGTAGCCGGCGACCGAGTCGCGCTCAATCCTAATCTGGGAGAGGCGCTCTTCCGCGTCAGCGACAAGTGCGCGTGTCCGCTTCTCCGCCTCGGAGACGAGCGCGGTGGCTCGCGTTTCTGCGTCCTGAACGATCTGCTCGGCGTGGGCTTCAGCGGCCAGGCGGGCCGTCTTGGCCTCTGCGCGGGCGCCGGAGTCCAGCTGCTCGTTCAACGCGCGCAGCTCGAGGGTGCGCTGGTTGGTCTCTGCGAGCTGCTTCGTGGCGTCATCGAGGAACTTCTGGGTCTGGGCGACGGCCTCCTGGTGCCGGGCCAGATGTCCCTGCTCCGCCTCGTCACGACGGGCCTTGAGCTCGACGTCGAGGTCTGCGCGGGTCTGGTCGATATCGCGGCGCAAACGGGCCTGCTCGTGTTCGCCGCGCTTGCGCTCGGCCGTGAGCTGGTTGTCGAGGTCGATCCGGAGCTGTTCGCCGTCGGCGGTGAAGTCCGCGCGAACCTGTTCGTTCTCCCTGGCGAGGTCGGCGGCGGCCTGCTCGGCCTTCGCGGCCTGAGCTGCTCGTGCCTTCTCGAGTTCCTGGGCGAGGGCGGCGCGCTGGCGGGCGAGGTCGAGCGCGAGGTCGGTTTGCGCCTGTTCGCGTTCGAGGCCGAGGTCGATGCGGGCCTGGTCGATCTCGCGGGCGAGGTCGGTGCGGGCCTGGTCGACCTCCGCGGCCAGCGCCGCGTGGGTCTGCTCGGTCAGGTGAGCGAGGTCGATCGCGGCCTGCTCGGCTTCCTGGGCGCTGTCGAAGCGCGCCTGGCCTGTCTCGGCGGTCAGGTCGATGCGGGCCTGTTCCGTCTCCCTGGCCAGGTCGGCGCGCTGCTGGTCGAGATCGAGGGCCACCTCGGCGCGGGTGAGTTCGGTTTCGCGCGTCAGTCCTGCAGCGATCTCACGGGCATCCGTTGCCTCACGCTGTGCGACGACGCGGACCTCCGCGGCCTCACGCTCTGCTTCGGAGCGGATGGCGGCGACCTCGCGCTTGACGGTCGCCCGGAGCTCCGCGGCTTCGGTGGCGACGGCACCGCGGATGGCGGCCGCCTCCTGCACGGCGTCGCCGGTGACGGTCGTGTAGTCGTCGTGGGCTCGGGCGAGCAGGTCGTCGGCTTCGGCGCGGGCGTCGTCGAGGAGACGGCTGGCCTTGACCGTCGCGTCGGAGAGGGCCCGGTCTGCGCGCTCGGTGGCTTCGCGGCGCAGGGTGTCGACCTCGCTCGCGGCGGAGGCACGGAGACGTTCAGCGTCGATGTCCGCCTGGGCGATCACCCGGGTGGACTGTTCCTCGGCGACCCGCAGGGTGTTCTCGAGTTTGGTACCGAGTCCGGAGAAGGTGGGGCTGCCGACCTCTTCGATCTCGGCGTTCAGGTCGTCGATGTGCGCGGTGAGGCGCTTGATTTCCTTGTTGGCTTCCGTACCCTGGCTGTTCGCCTGGATCAGGTCACGACGGAGACCCTGAATGGCCCTGTCGACCTCTTCCTTGTCGTAACCACGGAAAACCTGGGTGAAATCAGCTTCGTCGATCGCCACGCTATCTCCTTGTATTGGAACTCTGACCCCGCATTTAGTCCGGCCGACGGGGCCATGATAATTTTAGTGGGTTGACGCATCGGTTGCGCGTACCGTCTACAGGGGTCTATTAGGCAGCTTTCAGGACGAGACAGTATCGTGGAATGTCCTGTCTGCTGCTCCCCGGACCCGCTCCGGGTTCGAACACCCGTGTGTGCGGAGTGGCTGGCGACACAGGAGGGTATCAGTGCGTTTTCTTTTTGCCATTGTGGCGCTCGTTCTTGCGGGCGTGATGATCGTCCTCGGCATTGCCCAGCGGACGGTCTTCCTCGAACCCGCGACGAGCAGCCTGAGCGCGACCATTGCCGCCGATGCTCCGTACGCTGTGATCGATTCCAGCGCGCTCACGGAACATCCGGGCGCTCAGACCGTGACCCTGTCCGGGGCGGACACCGTGTTCGCGGCGTATGGGCGCACGGCGGATGTGAAGGCGTGGTTGGCCGGACATGCGTACGTCAGCGTTCATGCGACCGATGCGAAGGACCCCGGCCTCCGAAGCGACATCGTCGCCGCAAAGGCCGACGTTCCGGCGGGCACGGCGCCTGCAGCAGCCGCGACCGTGAAGAATCCGGCGGGCTCAGACCTCTGGCTCGAGGAATTCACCGGCACGAAGGAGCTCACTGCGACCGTGAACCTGCCGGAGGGCATTTCGATGATCGTCGCCTCTGACGGCACCAATCCCGCCCCGTCGACGGTGCGCATCACCTGGCCCGTGGACAACTCGACCCCCTGGGCCGGCCCGCTGATCATGGGCGGCGCCATCCTCGCCCTGATCGGGCTCATCCTGTACCTGTGGGCGCTTCTCCACCTGCGCAGGTCGCGCGGCCCGCGCCGCAACCTGCCCAAGGGGCCACGGATGCCGCGACTTCCGCGCGCGCCGCGCCCCAAGTCCATCAAGGCCAGCGAGATCACCGGGCGACGGTCGATCGGGCGGTCCCTGATCGCCGTCGTTCCCGTGATGCTCGTATCCGGACTCGTGCTCACGGGGTGCTCCTCGGAATTCTGGCCGGGCACGACCCCCACCGATGCGGCCTCCCTCAGCCCGACGCCGGACGCGAGCGGGGCGGCCGTCGTGATCAAGGACGTGCCTCCGGCAGCGGTGACGGTGCCGCAGCTCGAGCGGATCATGGCCAAGATCTCCGCGGTCGCCGCGGACGGCGACAAGAACCTGAGCGCAGACATTCTCTCGACCCGGTTCACCGGTCCCGCCTTCGAGCAGCGCCTCGCCAACTACAAAGTGCGCGCCATCGCCCCCGACTTCCCGGCACTCGCCGCGCTCCCTGCGGGTCCGCTCACGCTCTCACTCCCGCAGCAGTCTGCGACCTGGCCCCGCGTCGTGATGACCGTAGTGCAGAACAAGGACACACCGGATGTCGCCCCGACCGTCGTGGTGCTGCGCCAGGAGTCTGCGCGGGCGAGCTACCTCGTCGAATACGCCGTGCAGCTCGAGCCGTCCGCGAAAATCCCGGACCTGGCCCCCGCCACGATCGGTGCGCCGATCATCGCCCCGGACTCGAAACTGATGCTCCTGCCTCCCGACCAGGTTGCGGCGGCATACGCCGACATCCTCAGCAAAGGCGAGGCGAGCCCGTCGTTCGCCCTGTTCGAGGCGACCGGCGACAGCTTCCGTACCCAGATCGACGCGAACAAGGCGGATAAGAAAGCCAAGCTGCCGACGACGGCGTCGATCGAATTCGGCGCCAAGGCGAGCACCGGCCCGACGCTCGCCCTCGCGACGAACGATTCGGGGAGCATCGTCGCCGTGAGCCTCGAGGAGACGGAAACCGTCAAACCCGTCGATGCCGCCGCAACGGTCAGCCCTGGTGAGGGCGCGGTCGCGAGCAAGGCCCTTTCCGGCCTCACCGCCACCGCGAAGGGCTTCAAGAACACCTACGCCGACCAGCTCCTGTTCCACGTTCCCGCCGCCGGTTCGAGCGATAAAATTGTCCTCCTTGGCTTCGCCCAGGGACTGATCTCGTCTACGGAGCTTCCATGAGTCTTGTCCCCCCGTCCGCCGCTAGCATGCGCGGTGCCGTCGATTTGTCGTCCCTGCTGAACCGTGCGCCGGCATCTGCGGCCGGGGGAGTCGGTGCAGGCGGTGCCCCCGGGCAGCCGGGCCCTGCAGGAGCCGTGCCGGTTCCGAGCCTCGTGTTCCAGGGAACGGATGCGAACTTCGGCGAGATCCTCGACCTGTCTGCGAACGTTCCGGTCATCGTCGATCTGGGGTCGGCGCGCAGCGACCAGAGCGCCCAGCTCACCCTCGTCCTCACCAGGCTGGTCCTCGAGTACGCCGGGCGGTTCGTGCTCGCGACCGTCGACGTGGACACGAACCCGCAACTGACCCAGGCCTTCCAGGCCCAGTCGATCCCGACCGTCGCCGCGGTCATCGGCGGCCAGCCCGTCGCGCTCTTCAACGGCGTGATCGCGGACGATCAGGTCCGCGCGGTCTTCGAGCGCGTGCTCGAGCTCGCGGCAGAGCACGGCGTCGTCGGGACGGCGGTCGCTCCAGAGGGAGCGGACGCCGCGACCCCGGTCGCTCCACCAGAGCCCGAACTCCCGCCGCACCATGTCGAGGCCTACGAGGCGATCGAACGCGGCGACTACGACGCAGCGATCGCGATCTACAAGACGGCCCTTGCCCGGGACCCCAGGGACAACCTCTCGGTCGCCGGCCTCGCCCAGGTGGGACTGCTCGCCCGGCTCCAGGGCAAGACGCTTGCCGAAATCCGCGCAGCGGCTGCTGCGGCACCGGATGACCTCGACGCGCAGCTCCTCGTCGCCGACCTCGATCTCTCCGGCGGGCACGTCGAGGACGCCTTCGATCGGCTCCTCACGCTCTTCCCGAAACAGGACGCCGCGGGCAAGAACCGCATCCGCGAACGCATCCTCGACCTGTTCGAGGTCATCGGCCAGGAAGACCCCAGGGTCGCGCCTACGCGCAAGCGCCTCACCATGCTGCTCTACTAGCCAGCGCAGCTCCCTAGCCGGGGTAGCTCCGTAGCCGGGGTAGCTCCGCGAGAGTACAAAAATGGCCCCTTCCCGACCAGGGAAGGGGCCATTTTCGTACTCTCGCGGAGTACAGCGAGCAGCGGCGTCTAGCGGCGCAGGCGCAACCAGACTCCGGCGAGGGCAGGGAGGGTGACGAGGGCGGATGCCGGTCGCCCGGTCCACGGTTCCTCCGTCGCGGTGACCTGGCCCAGGTTCCCCATTCCGGAACCGCCGAAGTTCTGCGCGTCCGTGTTCAGGATTTCGTCCCACACGCCCGCGAACGGAAGGCCCACCCGGTAGCCGGTGTGCGGCTGGCCGGCGAAGTTGAACACGCATGCGATCGGCGTGCCCGAATCGTCCCAGCGCAGGAACGAGACGACATTCTGCGCCGCCGCCCCGCCGTCGAGCAACTCGAACCCTGACGGGTCGGTGTCGCGTTCCCAGAGCGCCGGGTTACCCCGGTAGACCCGGTTGAGTTCACCGACCAGGGTGAACAGCCCGCGATGGGGGGACTGGTCGAGCAGCCACCAGTCCAGGCCACGCGATTCGCTCCACTCCTGGAGCTGGCCGAATTCCTGGCCCATGAACAGCAGCTGCTTTCCCGGGTGCGCCCACATGAAGGACAGGTAGACCCGCACGTTGGCGAGCTTCTGCCAGTCGTCTCCCGGCATCCGGGTGACGAGCGAGCCCTTGCCGTGCACGACCTCGTCGTGGCTGATCGGCAGCAGGAAGTTCTCGCTGAACGCATAGACGAACGAGAAGGTGATCTCGTTGTGGTGGTACGAGCGGTACATCGGGTCGATGCTCGTGTATTCGAGCGAGTCGTGCATCCAGCCCATGTTCCACTTGAAGCCGAAGCCGAGGCCGCCGCGACTGGTCGGCGCAGACACCCCGCCCCAGTTGGTGGATTCCTCGGCGATCATGACCGTGCCCGGGTTGCGCTTGTACGCCGTCGCGGTGACCTCCTGCAGGAGGCTGATCGCCTCGAGGTTCTCGTTGCCGCCGTAGATGTTCGGCTCCCACTGGCCGTCCTCGCGGGAGTAGTCGAGGTAGAGCATCGAGGCGACCGCGTCGACGCGGAGACCGTCGATGTGGAATTCCTCGAGCCAGTACAGCGCGTTCGCGACGAGGAAGTTCCGCACCTGGGTCTGGCCGAAGTCGAAGACGTAGGTTCCCCAGTCCATCTGCTCGCCGCGTCGGGGGTCTGCGTGCTCATAGAGCGCCTGCCCGTCGAAGCGGGCGAGGGCGAAGTCGTCCTTGGGGAAGTGCCCGGGCACCCAGTCCATGATGACGCCGATGCCGGACTGGTGCAGCCGGTCGATCAGGTAGCGCAGGTCGTCCGGGTGGCCGAACCTGCTGGTCGGTGCGTAGTAGCCGGTCACCTGGTAGCCCCACGACCCGCCGAACGGATGCTCGGCAAGCGGCATGAACTCGACATGCGTGTACGCGAGTTCGTGCAGGTAACCGATCAGCTGGTCGGCGAGGTCCCGGTAGCCGAGCCCGGGACGCCAGGATCCGACGTGCATCTCGTAGATGCTCATCGGCCGTTTGTGGGCCTGGGTCCTGGCCCGCTCGGCGAGCCATTCCGCATCCGCCCACTCGTAGTGCGTCTCGCCGATGACCGAGGCGGTCAGGGGCGGCACCTCCGTGTAGCGGGCCATCGGGTCGGCCTTGCGCACCCACTCGCCCGACTGGGCGAGGAGTTCGAACTTGTAGTTGGACCCGGGCTGCAGGCCGGGGACGAAGAGCTCCCAGACACCCGTGCTGCCCATGTTGCGCATGGCGTGCAGGATGCCGCTCCACGAGTTGAAGTCGCCGATCACCCGGACGGCCCGCGCGTGCGGGGCCCACACCGAAAAGGACGTGCCTGCGACGAGGCCGGCCGTTTCGTCGGTCGGCAGCGGGGCCAGGGCCGAGGAGGGGTGATAGTGGGCGCCGAGCACGTCCCAGAGACGCTCGTGCCTGCCCTCGCCGATGAGGTGGAGGTCGAGTTCGCCGAGCGTCGGCAGGAAGCGGTACGGGTCGTCGACGATCCAGGTGGGGGCGTCGGGATACCGGGCCTCGAGCTCGTATGCCTGCAGGCCGACCGTGGTCACGCCCTGCCAGACTCCGTAGCCGATGTGTGCGAGCTCGACGTGGGCGCCGGACTCGAGGATCGCGAAGACCTCGCTTGCGAGCGGACGAAGCGCACGGATGATGGTGAGCGGATCCGCGATCTTGGTTCCGCCGACGAGATGCTGGCCCAGGATCTCGTGCGGGTTGTAGTACCGGCCCTCGGCGACCGCCTGCAGGATGTCCGGGGCGACCACGGGCACGGTGGCGGGGCGGGGGGACTGTGGCGTCATCGTGCTGCTCCTCTGACGTGCAGGATGTGTACCGGTTCGGCAGCGGCATCCAGTCGCACGAAGTTGTCGGCTGTCCAGGTCCAGACGGCCCCGGTGATCAGTTCCTCTACCTCGAAGACCGTGCCGGGCTCGAGCCCGAAACGGGTGACGTCGAGTCGCACGATGGTCTCCCGCACGGAATGCGGGTCGACATTGACGACGACGATGATCGCGTCGGAGCTGCCGGTACCGGTGTGTGCCGCGTCGAGGTACTTGCTGTAGACGAGCACGGCGCCGTCGTCGCTCGTGTGCAGGTCGAGGTTCCGTAGCTGGCCGAGCGCGGGATGCGCGCGACGAATCGAATTGAGCAACGAGACGTACGGCGCGAGCGATTCGCCTGCCGCTTCCGCCGCCGCGAAATCGTGCGGGCGGTATTCGTACTTCTCGTTGTCGATGTTCTCCTCGGCACCGGGGCGCGGCTCACTCTCGAAGAGTTCGAACCCGGCGTACATGCCCCAGGTCGGGGCGGCCGTCGCGGCGAGGGCGGCCCGGATCTTGAAGGCGGCGTGGCCGCCCACCTGGAGGAACTCGGAGAGGATGTCGGGGGTGTTCACGAAGAGGTTCGGCCGGTAGAAGTCCGCCGTCGTCGTCGCGAGGCCGTGGAAGAACTCCTCGAGTTCGGTCTTCGTGTTGCGCCAGGTGAAGTAGCTGTACGACTGCTGGAATCCGACCTTGCCGAGCGCCTGCATGAGCGCAGGACGGGTGAAGGCCTCGGCGAGGAAGATCACGTCGGGGTTCTCCTCGGTGACCCGGTTGATCAGCCACTCCCAGAAATCGAGGGGCTTGGTGTGCGGGTTGTCGACCCGGAAGATCCGCACTCCGAGGCCCATCCAGTAGCGCACGATCCTCAGCACCTCGGCACGGATGCCGGCGGGATCGTTGTCGAAGTTGATCGGGTAGATGTCCTGGTACTTCTTGGGCGGGTTCTCGGCGTAGGCGATGCTGCCGTCCGGAAGGGTGGTGAACCACTCGGGGTGTTCGCTCACCCAGGGGTGGTCCGGTGAGGCCTGCAAGGCCAGGTCGAGGGCGACCTCGAGGTCGTTCTCCGCGGCCGCGGCGAGGAAGTGCCGGAAATCGTCGACGGTGCCGAGGTCCGGGTGGATGGCGTCATGGCCGCCGTCCTCCGATCCGATCGCCCAGGGCGAGCCGGGGTCGTTCGGCCCGGCGTTGAGGGTGTTGTTCGGGCCTTTGCGGTACGAGCGGCCGATCGGGTGGATCGGGGGCAGGTACAGCACGTCGAAGCCCATTGCGGCGACCCCCGGCAGGCGATCCTCCGCAGTGCGGAAGGTTCCGCTCTGCCAGGAGTGGTCTGCGCGCTGCACGGCACCCTCTGAGCGGGGGAAGAACTCGTACCAGGAGCCGACGCCGGCCCGGGTGCGCTCCACCCGCACGGCGCGCTGCGCCGAGGTCGACGACAGTCCGGCGAGCGGGCGAGCGGTGATGAACGCGTTCAGCGACGGGGTGTCCAACAGGGCGAGGCGATCGTCGACCGAGATGCCCGGGTCGGTGAGGCTCGCTGCGGCCTGCGCGAAGGCGCGACGTTCTGCGGCAGGGCGGCGCTTGTCCGTTCCGGCGGCGGCGAGGAGCACGGATCCTTCGAGGAAGGTCAGCTCGATGTCGATCCCGGCGGGAACCTTGATCTCGGCGGTGTGCACCCACGTGGCCCATTCGTCGGCCCACGCCCGCACCCGGTACTGCCAGATGCCCTGGCGGTCGAGGGTGACGAGGGCGGTCCAGCGGTCGGTTCCCGGAGCACCCGGATGCATCCGGTGCTCCGTCCGGGCGCCCTCGGGATTCGTCAGGAGCAGGGTGACCCCGATCAGGTCGTGGCCCTCGCGGAATGCCGTCGCCGCGAAGGGGACGGCCTCGCCGACGAAGGCCTTGGCGGGCCACAGGTTGTCGGCCAGCTGGGGCGCGAGGTCGAGGATCGGGATGCGCGTGATGCGCGTCGGTTCCTCCTTCCCTCGCCTGCCCTGGCTCGCAGGGGGAATCAGGTCCGTACCGGCGCCGGCGCCTGCCACGGATTCGGGAACAACATTCGCACGTTTAGCTGTCTTTGCCACAAGATGACCGTAGCGCGAATTGTGCGGTTTCCGGGGGAGGAACAGCACACAGACGTGCCAGCGCCTCTAGGCTGGGACGCGTGAAGGCGATCCGTAAATTTACAGTCCGTACCGTCGTGCCCGAGGCTCTTGCAGCACTCGATGAGCTTGCCGGTAACCTGCGCTGGTCCTGGCACGAGCCGACCCGCCAACTCTTCGAACACATCTCACCCGAGTTGTGGCGCGAGATCGGCACTGATCCCGTTGCCTTGCTCGGCGCCGTCGATCCGGCCCGGCTCGTGGCGCTCGCCGCGGACCACGAATACGTCTCCTGGGTCAACTCGATCAGGGACGGGCTGCGGTCCTACCTGCAGGAACCGCGCTGGTACCAGGGCCTCGAGGGCGACAAGCCGGAGTCGATCGCGTACTTCTCCCCGGAGTTCGGCATCGCCGCCGCGCTTCCGCAATACTCCGGCGGACTCGGGATCCTCGCGGGTGACCACCTCAAGAGCGCATCAGACCTGGGAGTCCCTCTCATCGGCGTCGGCCTGTTCTACCGCGCCGGCTACTTCAGCCAGGCGATCTCCCCGGACGGCTGGCAGATCGAGAGCTATCCGCTGCTCGACCCCGACGGGCTGCCCTTGTCCGTCCTGCGGCGGGCCGACGGTTCCGCCGTACAGGTGTCCCTCGCGCTCCCCGACAACCGCACCCTGCACGCCCGGGTCTGGCAGGCGAACGTCGGCCGCATCCGCTTGCTGATGCTCGACACGGACATCCCCGAGAACGCCGACGACCTGCGCCTCGTCACCGACCGGCTCTACGGCGGCGGCGGCGAGCACCGGCTGCTGCAGGAGTTGCTCCTCGGCATCGGCGGCGCGCGCGCCGTCAAGGTGTGGAGTGCCCTCAACAACCGGCCGGAACCCGAGGTGTTCCACACCAACGAGGGCCACGCCGGTTTCCTCGGCCTCGAACGCATCTCGAGCCTGATCGGAGACGGACTCAGCTTTGCCGAGGCGCTCCAGGTCGCGCGCGCCGGAACGGTGTTCACAACCCACACTCCCGTCGCCGCGGGAATCGACCGGTTCGAGCGCAGCCTCGTACGCCGGTACTTCGAGACGGATCTCCTTCCCGGCGTCGGTGTCGACGAGCTCCTCGCGCTCGGCGCGGAGAACTACCCGGGCGGCTCGCCCGACGTGTTCAACATGGCCCTGATGGGCCTGCGGCTCGGCCAGCGCGCCAACGGCGTCTCCAAGCTGCACGGCGAGGTCAGCCGGCGGATGTTCAAGGGTCTCTGGCCGGGCTTCGACGCCGAGGACGTGCCGATCGACTCGATCACCAACGGTGTGCATGCCCCGACCTGGACCGACCCTTCTCTGCTCCATCTCGCCGAAGACCGCCTCGGCACGAGCGATACCTCCGAGGCCGACTGGGCGTCGCCCGCGATCACCGACGACGACCTCTGGTCCGTGCGCGGCACGATGCGCCTGCAGTTCGTCGAGGACGCCCGCCGGCGCATCGCAGCGGCCTGGCTCGTACAGAACCCGGGTGGGATCGTTCCCGGCTGGATCGGCCAGGTCTTCGACCCGAAGGTGCTCACCATCGGCTTCGCCCGCCGGGTGCCGACGTACAAGCGCCTGACCCTGATGCTGCACGACCCCGAGCGGCTCCGCGCCCTGCTGCTGCACCCGGAGCACCCGATCCAGATCGTGATCGCCGGCAAGTCACACCCCGCCGACGAAGAGGGCAAGCGCCTCATCCAGAAGGTCGTGCAGTTCGCGGCCGATCCCGAGCTGCGCACCCGCATCGCCTTCCTGCCTGACTACAACATCGGCATGGCCCAGTTGATGTACCCGGGCACGGATGTCTGGCTCAACAACCCGCTGCGTCCCCTGGAGGCGTGTGGCACCTCCGGCATGAAGGCGGCACTCAACGGAGCGCTCAACCTCTCGATCCTCGACGGCTGGTGGCCCGAGTACTACGACGGCAAGAACGGCTGGGCGATCCCGTCCGCCGATGCGGCCGGCGACTCCGCCGAGCGCGACCGCATCGAAGCGGACGCGCTTTACGAACTCATCGAGCACCACGTCGCGCCCCGCTTCTACGACCGCAACTCCGACGGGGTTCCTGAACGCTGGGTCGCCTCGATCAGGCACACCCTCGCCACCCTCTCCCCGGAGCTCAACGCCGGCCGGATGGTGCGCCAGTACGTGGAGAAGCTCTACCGCCCCGCGGGGGCGGCGGAGGCACGCCTGTCCGCGAACAACTACCGCGCCGCGCGCGAACTCGCCGTGTGGAAGGGGCGCATCGTCGCCAAGTGGCCGGGCGTATCCGTCGCCCACGTGGAGTCCGGCGGGGTCGCCTCCGTTCCCAAGGTCGGCGACGAGCTGCACCTGCGTGCCCATGTTCAGCTCAACGGGCTCGACCCCGCAGACGTGACCGTCGAGGTCGTCTACGGGAAGAGCCTCGCCAACGACGAGCTGAGCGGTGTACACACCCTCGCGCTCGAAGCGGTCGTCGACCCGGATGCCGCTGACGGTTCCGACACGCCCGAAACCGGCGGTGCGACCCTCTTCACGGGAACGGTCGCGCTCGACCGCGGCGGCGCGTTCGGGTACACGGTGCGCGTCGTCCCGAAGAACGACCTGCTCGTGAGCTCGGCGGAGATGGGCCTGATCGCCGTAGCCGGCTAGCGCGCGATAGGGGCGGTGAGGGCGTCGGTGGCGGCGAGGAGATCCGCCGGCGCCAGCTCGATGTCGAACCCGCGGCGGCCGCCGGACACGAACACGGTGTCGTACAGCAGGGCGGTCTCGTCGACGACGGTCACCAGGCGGGTCTTCTGCCCGACCGGGCTGATGCCGCCGAGCACATAGCCGGTCTTCCGCTCGGCGAGTTTCGGGTCGGCCATCACGGCCTTCTTGGCGCCGGCCGCGTGCGCCAGGGCCTTGAGGTCGAGCTGGCCGGCGACCGGCACGACGGCGACGACGAGCGTGCCATCGGCATCCGCCAGCAGTGTCTTGAACACCCGGGCCGGGTCGAGCCCGAGTTTGGCAGCGGCCTCGAGGCCGTACCCCGTCGCCGACGGGTCGTGGTCGTACGCGTGCGGCGTGAAACGGATGCCCGCGTGCGTGAGCGCGACCGTCGCGGGAGTCCCACCGGCGCCGTCGTGCTTCTTCACCACTGCTGCTCCTCTGCGACCGGGCCGGACTAGCTCGCCCGGAACAACTGCATCGACGCACCCGGCACGAGCAGGCGGGTGCCGGGGATGTGCTCGATGACCGCGTCGCTCAGGTCGTCGTGACTCGAATCCCAGAGCAGTGAATACGAGGAGACGCCGGCGTGCTCTGGCAGCGTCACCGTCACATCGCGCTCGCGGCCCTGCACGATGAGGAGGATCCGGTTGAACTCCTCGAACTCGGGCGTCGACGCCGCGAGGTACTGCAGGGTGCGCTCCTTCGGGGAGTGCCAGTTGTCCTCCGACATCGACTTGCCCTCGATGTTGTACCAGTCCATCTCGCTCGCGCTCAGGGTGGTTTCGCCGGACCGGCCGAACCAGACCGGGCGGAGGGCCGGGTTATCACGACGCAGCTGGAGCAGCTTCTTCGTGACACGGTGCAGGTCGATCTGCCAGTCGTCGAGGTCCCAGTTCAGCCAGGTCAGCTCGCTGTCGTGGCAGTACGCGTTGTTGTTTCCGCGCTGGCTGCGACCGAATTCGTCACCGGCCGTCAGCATCGGGATGCCCGCGGAGAGCAAGAGCGTGCCGAGGAGGTTGCGCATCGCCTTGCGCCGGGTTGCGAGGATGCCGCGGTCGCGCGTGGGCCCCTCTGCACCGTGGTTGAAGGAGTTGTTGCTGTCGGTGCCGTCGCGGTTGGACTCGCCGTTTCCGACGTTGTGCTTGACGTTGTACGCGGTCAGGTCGGCCATCGTGAAGCCGTCGTGCGCCGTGATGAAGTTGAGTGACGCAAGCGGGCCGCGCTCCCTGGAGAAGGTGTTCGCGGAGCCGGCCAGCCGGGTCGCGAACCGGCCGATGCCGCTGCCGGAGTGGCCGTCCCTCGCAGCCGCGATGTCGGTGAGCCAGAAGGAGCGCATGCGGTCACGGTACCGGTCGTTCCATTCCGTCCAGCCGTCCGGGAAGTTACCGGTCTGCCAGCCGCCCATGCCCACGTCCCATGGCTCGGCGACGAGCTTGACCCCGGCGAGTTCCGGATCGGACTGGATGGACCTGATCAGCGGATGGTCCCTCTGGAACTCCACGTTGTCGCCGCGGCTCAGCGTGGCCGCGAGGTCGAAGCGGAAGCCGTCGATCTGCACGTCGTTCGCCCAGTACTTGAGCGAGTCGAGCACCAGCCGCCTCGGCACCTCGTGGGAGACGTTGAGGGTGTTGCCGCAGCCGGTCACGTCGATGTAGCCGCCGGCGCCGTTCTGGCGGTAATAGGTCGCGTTGTCGATGCCGCGGAGGCTGCTCGCGGGGCCGCCGGGGCCTTCCTCGGCGGTGTGGTTGTAAACCACGTCCAGGATCACCTCGAGGCCGGCCTCGTGCAGCAGCTTGACCATGCCCTTGAACTCGCGCAGCACGGCCTCCGGGCCCGCAGACTGGGACGCCATCGTCGCGTAGTCGGCGTGCGGGGTGAAGAAGTTGAAGGTGTTGTAGCCCCAGTAGTTCGTCAGGCCCTGCTTGAGCAGTCGCTGCTCGGACACGAACGCCTGCACGGGGAGGAGCTCGACCGTGGTGACGCCGAGTTCCTTGAGATACGCGATCGTCGACTCGTGCGCCAGGCCGGCATACGTGCCGCGAAGGTCGGCGGGAATGGCCGGGTTGAGCTTGCTGATGCCGCGCACGTGCGCTTCGTAGACGACGGTGTGGTCGAGCGCGATCTTCGGCTTCACCGAACCGGCCCAGTCGAAGGCGTCGTCGACGACGGCGGACTGCCACTGCTCCGGACCGACCCGGACCAGGCCGCGCGAGTATGGCTCGACCATGGTCTTCTCGGGGTGGAACGAATTCGTGGGCGCTGCAGGCCCGGAGACACGGATGCCGTAGTGGCGGCCCGCGGACAGGGTGCGACTGCGACCGGACCAGACATTGTCCGCGTCGCGGGTCATCGGCACGGTCTTGACGATCCAGTTCGGGTCCGTCGAATCGAAGATGCAGAGGTCCATGGCCTCAGCGTTCTGCGACCAGACACGGAGTTCACCCACCCCGGCGGAAAGCCGCACGCCGAGGTTGTGCAGGGGATCGGCGTGAGTCATGCGTTCTAGAGTAATGAGTACGGAGACTGGCCGTGACCACCGGCGTGCGCCGGGCCAGCCGAAAACCGAGCGGAAGAGGGTATTTTGTCGATTTATCTCGACCACGCCGCAACGACACCGATGCTGCCCGAGGCCATCGAGGCGTACGTCGACGCCATGAGCGTCGTCGGAAACCCCGCCTCCATCCACAGCCAGGGTCAGAACGCCAAGCGGATGCTCGAGGAAGCCCGCGAGATCGTCGCAGGGAGTGTCGGCTGCGACCCGATCGAGGTCGTCTTCACCGGGGGCGGCACCGAGGCGATCAACCTCGCCATCAAAGGCTTGTTCTGGGCGCGAGCCCCGCGTCCCCGCATCCTCCTCCCCGGTGGCGAACACCACGCGACCATGGACACCGTCGAATGGCTCGAACGGCACGACGGCGCTGAACCCGGGTGGCTTCCGCTCGACAGGGCCGGCCGGGTCGAACCGGCCCGGGTGGCGGATGCCCTCGCGAGCGACCCCGGGAACGTGGCGCTGCTCAGCCTGCTCGCCGCGAACAACGAAGTCGGCACCCTGCAGCCCGTCGCCGAGATCGGCGCGCTCGCCGCGGCCCACGGCATCCCGGTGCACATCGACGCCGTGTCCGCCTACGGCCAGGTTCCGATCGACTTCCGTGCGCTCAGCGGCGCTGGCCGCGCAGGCACGTCCGGCGGCGCCGGCGGTTCCGCGGGCGGCATCGTCGCCCTCAGCCTCTCCGCCCACAAGATCGGCGGGCCGGTCGGCATCGGCGCCCTCGTGCTCTCGCGTCGGGCCAGCATCGTGCCCCTCATCCACGGCGGCGGGCAGCAGCGCCAGGTCCGCAGCGGCACCCAGGACGTCGCGGCCGCCGTCGCGTTCGCAGCCGCGGCATCCGCCCTCGGCGATCTGCCCGCACGCAACCAGCGCCTCCGCACGCTCCGGGACCGGTTGATCGCCGGCGTGCATGCTGCGGTCCCGACCGCAGTGCTCAACGGTCCGACACCCGATGGGCCGCTCGAGCAGCGCCTGCCGGGCAACGCGCACTTCACCTTCCCCGGCTGCGAGGGGGAGTCGCTCCTCTTCCTGCTCGACGCCGCCGGAATCTCGGTGTCGACGGGCTCGGCCTGCCAGGCCGGTATCCCGGAGCCCTCGCACGTGCTGCGGGCGATGGGCCGCAGCGAGGCGGAGGCCAGGAGCGCGCTGCGGATCACCCTCGGCCGGGATTCGACGGAGGCCGACGTCGACGCCTTCCTGACTGCCCTGCCGGTGGCGCACGCCCAGGCCAGCCGCGCCGGCATGAACGACCGCACGCCCACCCGCTGATCCGCTGACCCCGCGCCCCGTCGCGGCCCGCGACCGGAAACCCGCATTGGTCAAACCGGGGCTCCCGATTACACTTGCCCGGTGAAGGTTTTGGCAGCAATGAGTGGCGGGGTCGACTCCGCGGTAGCAGCGGCGCGCGCGGTGGAAGCGGGGCACGAGGTCGTGGGCGTGCACCTCGCCCTGAGCCGCATGCCCGGAACCCTGCGCACCGGCAGTCGCGGCTGCTGCACCATCGAGGACTCGATGGACGCCCAGAGGGCCGCGAACATCATCGGCATTCCCTACTATGTGTGGGACTTCTCCGAGCGGTTCAAGCTCGACGTCGTCGACGACTTCATCGCGGAATACGCCGCCGGGCGTACGCCGAACCCGTGCATGCGCTGCAACGAGCGCATCAAGTTCGCCGCCCTCCTCGACAAGGCCCTCGACCTCGGCTTCGATGCCGTCTGCACCGGTCACTACGCGAGCATCCAGACGGATGCCGCGGGAAACCGGGAACTCCACCGTGCGAGCGCCTGGGCGAAGGACCAGTCCTACGTGCTCGGCGTTCTGACCGCCGAGCAGCTCGCCCACTCGATGTTCCCGCTCGGCGAGACGCCGTCCAAGGCCGAGGTGCGTGCGGAAGCCGCAGAGCGTGGCTTCTCCGTCGCCACCAAGCCCGACTCCTACGACATCTGCTTCATTCCCGACGGCGACACCCGCGGCTGGCTCGCCGAGCGCGTCCCGGCGACCGCAGGCGACATCCTCGACCGCGAGGGCAACACCCTCGGCAGGCACGAGGGCGCCGCCGCGTTCACCGTCGGCCAGCGCAAGGGCCTCCAGATCGGCACGCCGGCCGCAGACGGCAAGCCGCGCTTCGTGCTCGAGGTGCGCCCGATCAGCAACACCGTCGTCGTCGGCCCGAAGGAAGCGCTTGCGATCGGCCTCATCGCCGGTTCGAAGTTCACCTGGACAGGCCTGCCGCCCGAGCACCCCGGCACCGCCTTCGACTGCGACGTGCAGATTCGCGCGCACGCCGACCCGGTGCCCGCCGTCGCACAGGTCGTGAGCGTGCCGGTCCCGGCCGGCGCAGTACCGACCGGCGCAGGAACAACCGAACTCGTGATCACCCCCCGCGAGCCCCTGACGGGCGTCGCCCCCGGCCAGACCGCTGTGCTCTACGTCGGCACCCGCGTGCTCGGCCAGTGCACGATCGACCGCACGGTGAGCGCCGTTCCCGTTCCCGGCGCGGAGGGCGTGCCCTCGGTGGTGCCCGAGCCTTCTGCAGCACCGGTGTCCGCTGCTTCCGCTGAACCGGCCCTGGTCGACGCTCCCGCCGCCCGTGCCTGACACCGCGAGCGCCGTACCCGACGACTCCACGCCGCCGGAGCTCCAGCGGGCCGCCGCCGAGGTGGCGGACCTCACCGCGCGCATCATCGACGCCCGAGACGCGTACTACGAGCGCAACGAGGTCGTCATCTCCGATGCCGACTACGACGCACTCGTCCGGCGCCTCGCGGTTCTCGAGGGCGAGTTCCCCGAGCTTGCGAGCCAGGACAGCCCCACCCAGACCGTGGGCGGCCGTGCAGAGACGAGCCTGTTCTCGCCCGTGCAGCACGCCGAGCGGATGCTGAGCCTCGACAACGTCTTCTCGGTCGAGGAATTCGAGGCCTGGGCCGCCAAGGTCGAGCGCGACGCCGGCCGTCCCGTGCACTACCTGTGCGAACTCAAGATCGACGGCCTCGCGATCAACCTCCGCTACGAGAACGGCGTGCTCGTCACCGCAGCGACCCGCGGCGACGGCGTCGTCGGCGAGGACGTGACCGAGAACATCCACTGGGTCCCCGGCATCCCCGAAAAACTGTCCGGTACCGGCCATCCGGCGCTGATGGAGGTGCGCGGGGAGGTCTTCTTCCCCGTCGCCGCGTTCGCGGACCTCAACGCCCAGCAGGTCGCCGCCGGGGAACGCCCCTTCGCCAACCCGCGCAACGCCGCGGCCGGCTCGCTGCGCCAGAAGGCGGAGGGCAAGAGCCCTGAGGCCCTGCGCCTGATGCGCGCTCGGCTCGGCCGGCTGCGGATGCTCGTGCACGGCATCGGGGCCTGGGTCGATCCGCAGGCCGACGCCCAGTCAGAGGTCTACGCGCTCCTGGCCGGCTGGGGGCTGCCGACGAGCAGCTACTTCCGCGTCGAGCCGGAGGCGAGCGGGGCATCCGCCTTCATCGCGTACTACGGCGAACACCGGGCGAGGGTCTCCCACGAGATCGACGGCATCGTGATCAAGGTCGACGAACTCGCCCTGCACGCCGAGCTCGGGGCAACCAGCCGGGCGCCGCGCTGGGCGATCGCATACAAGTACCCGCCGGAGCAGGTCAACACGAAGCTGCTCGACATCGTCGTGAGCGTCGGCCGAACCGGCCGCGCCACCCCTTTCGCCGTGATGCAGAAGGTGCGCGTCGCCGGCTCCGAGGTGCGGCAGGCCACCCTGCACAACCAGGACGTCGTCAAGGCCAAGGGGGTGCTGATCGGCGACACGGTCGTGCTGCGGAAGGCCGGCGACGTGATTCCCGAGATTCTCGGCCCGGTCGTCGACCTGCGCGACGGCAGCGAACGCGCGTTCGTGATGCCGGCGAACTGCCCGGAGTGCGGCACTCCGCTCGCCCCTGCCAAGGAGGGCGACATCGACCTCCGGTGCCCGAACGCGCGCAGCTGTCCGGCCCAGGTCCGCGGGCGGGTCGAGCACATCGGGTCCCGAGGCGCACTCGACATCGAGGTGCTCGGCGAGGTTGCCGCGGCCGCCCTGACCCAGCCGACCGTGCCGATCGATCCGCCGCTGAGCACGGAGGCCGGCCTCTTCGACCTCACCCTCGACGACCTCACCCCGATCGAGGTCGTCGTGCGCGACGCGGAGACCGGGCTGCCCCGCGAGGAGGAAGACGGCACGATCCGGCTGCGCACGCCGTTCCGGCGGAACCCGACGGCTGCCGAGAAGCGGTCGGGCCTCACCGGTCCGCAGCCGTCGTCGAGCGCGGTCAAGCTGCTCGCCGAAATCGAACTCGCCAAGACGAAACCGCTCTGGCGCCTGCTGGTGTCGCTCAACATCCGCCACGTCGGTCCGGTTGCCGCGCGCGCCCTCGCCGGCCACTTCGGTGGCCTTGACGCGATCCGTTCGGCGACCCGCGACGAACTCGCCGAAGTCGACGGGGTCGGCGGCATCATCGCCGACGCGATCATCGACTGGTTCGAGGTCGACTGGCACCGCGACATCGTCGGCCAGTGGACCGCCGCCGGCGTCCAGTTCCAGACGCCCGGCCACCCGGGTCCTGGCGCCGCCGCTGCGGCCGGGGGAGTGCTCGCCGGGTTGACCGTCGTCGCGACCGGGTCGCTCGAGGGTTACACCAGGGAGGAAGCCCAGGAGGCGATCATCTCCGCAGGCGGGAAGAGCGCATCGAGCGTGTCGAAGAACACCGACTTCGTCGCCGCAGGGCCGGGCGCGGGCTCCAAGCTCACCAAGGCTGAGGCCCTGGGGCTGCGCATCCTCGACGCAGCGCAATTCCGGCTCCTCGTCACCGGCGGCCCTGCCGCACTCGATGTGGTTGATGGCGCCGACGCCGACGTGACCGCCGATGTGACCGCTGACCCGACCGACGGCACGGCCACCGCACCGACCGACTGACCGGCGCCGGACCGGCCGACCTGGCCGGCCGATCCGGTCATCCGTCAGTCGGACTCGGACTCGGGCACCGACCGGTCGTCGACCCAGCCGAGGACCATCCGGTTGAAGAGCCCGACGTTCTCGATGCTCCAGACGTGGTGCATGCCGGGAGCGATCCAGGTGAGGGTCTGCGGGAGCCTGCGGCGCAGCTCGGGAAAGCTCCGCCGAACCAGGCGCGACTCCTTCCCCCCTGCAACGGCGAGGAGCGGACCCCGGTAGTCGCCGAGAGAATCCGGGCAGCCGCCCCGGTTGACGTCCGCGAACACGCGTGCCGCGTTGTCTGCCCGGATCCCCAGGCCGTGGTCGACGAACAGATCGACGGCATCGGCAGGCAGCCCGAACGCCTTCGCCTGCGCCCTCCAGTACCAGGCCTTGTCCCACAGGCGCAGCTGGAGGGTGTTGAGGAACCGCGAAGCTCCGTGGATGCCGGCCAGCGGTGCGCCGGAGATGAGACAGGACCGGATGAGCTCCGGGTGCCTCGCCATCAGGCGCACGGCGACGAGCCCGCCGAGAGAGAGACCGATCACGTGGGCACTCCCGCCCCTGGCCCGGGAGCGGATGACCTCGGCCACGTCGTCCGCGGTGCGATCCAGCGACTGCCACTCTTCCCCCGACCGGGAGCCGAAGCCAGGCAGGTCCGGTGTGAGGACGTGCCGGTCCGGCAGGCCCTCGACCTGAGGCTGCCAGGACCAGGAGGCCACGGTGCCGCCGTGCAGCAGAACGATCGTCTCCGAGCCGGGTGCCTCGGCGCCGTGCTCGAGCGGATAGCCGGTCACCGTGCGGCCGCGACCAGGACGGATTCGGTCTCGTCGAGCCAGGCGAGTTCAGCCTCGGCGTGGACGATTCCGTTGCGGAGCGTGGCCCGTCGCAGTGCCTGGCCGACGTCGTCCGGTCGCCCCGAACCCCGGGCGTCGATCGCTCTCAGGCGCGTGAGGAGCCCGGTCGCGTCCTCCCTGCGCGCGTCAAGGAGTTCGCGGACGCCGTCGATTCCGAGCCCGCCGGCGAAGAAGAGGCGCATCAGGAAGGACTCGTGCGGGGTCTCCGGTTCCAGCGGCGCCCTGAGCGCGGCGTCGAGGGCCTCGCGGCCCGCCGCGGTGATCCGGTGTTCGCGCCGGTCGGGCTTGCCGTCCTGGGGGATGACCGTGACCTCGGCGAGTCCGTCGGTGACCAGACGGCTGAGCGTGCGATAGATCTGGGACTGATCCGCAGACCAGAAATGAATGACGGATGCCTCGATCCTCTTGTTGAGGTCATACCCGGAAAGGGGCGAGAGCTCGAGCATCCCGAGGAGAGCAATGGTGAGCGACATGGGTATATAAGACCATGCATATATGCGAGAGCGCAAGACCCGGTTTCAGGGCTCGAATAATCTCACCCGGACCGGGGACAAAGTTCAACCAAAACCGTCGTCAATTTCGATATTCTAAAAATGCAGGGTGTGCACTTGATACCGTGCTGATCCACCGCTCGGTGTTCGTGAGGGGACGTACCCAGGTTTGCTGGTAGGCGCGGCAATTCTTCTAGCTTCCTCGCTGGTGTTCAATGGTGCCAGCGAGTCCTTTCAGGTGCACGAATACGCGGTCGCGTCGAGCGACACGGACCTGGGACTGCAGCCCCTCGGCCTCGAACCGGTCTCGTCGATCGACGGAGACGTCAACTCCCTCCGCTTCCTGCGCGGGTCGAGCCTGCTCGCCGGGCTGGCCAGGCTCCCCGTCGCCGACATCTCGAGCTTCGTCCTGGACTTCCCCGAGCAGCTCGACTCCCTCCTCGCCGTCCCACCGGCCGCGACCGAGGTCACCGGCTGGTGGACGTCCCTCGGCGGCAGCGAACGCTCGTCGCTCCTCGCAGCGGCACCCCGCCTCGTCGGCAACCTCGAGGGCATCCCGTTCCGGGAGCGTGGCCGCGCGAACGCCCGCTACCTCACTGAGAGCATCACCGAGACCCAGCAGCGCCTCACGGGCGCTCTGAGCGACGAAGACCGCACTAGCGCGACCCACGAGCTCGCTATCCTCGACCAGGTGCGCAGCGCACTCAGGCAATCCGATGCGGGACCGCGCCGTTCCCTGATCCTTCTCGACAGCACGGGCGGGGGTCGCGCGGCCATCGCGCTCGGCAATCCCGACACCGCCGATTACGTCGGCTTCCTCGTTCCCGGCATGAACTACACCGTCGAGGCCGAGATGGTGCACTGGACGGACACGGCGAACGCGCTGTACACGGAACAGGAGAAGGTGCTCGCCGAACGCGCGACCCCTGCCACGAGACAGGCGGATGCGAGCATCGCGACGGTCGCCTGGATCGGCTATGAGGTCCCCGACCTGTTCAGCGTCGGCGGCCTCGACAAGGCCATCGTCGGAGCCGACTTCCTCGAGAAGTCCTCGCTCGGCATCCGCTCGGACCGTCGGTCGCACCAACCGTTCATCTCCGTCTATGCGCACTCCTACGGCTCCACCGTCGCGCTCACCGCCCTCGCCCGCGGCTCGTTCGACGTGGACGCCCTTGTGCTCGTGGGATCGCCGGGAAGCCAGATCCAGTCGGCGGCCAGCCTGCATGTGACGGGTGAGAACGTCTGGGTCGGAAAGGCGGACTGGGATCCGGCCGTGAACAGTGCCTTCTTCGGGAGCGACCCGGGGGCGGAATCGTACGGGGCGCATCCGCTCGGGGTCGGCGGCTCGACCGACCGGATCACCGGCGCCAGCCTCGCGGCCTCGCTCGGCCACAACGCCTATTTCGAGCCGGGAAGCGAGTCGCTGCACAACATGGCGCTGATCGGAACGGACAACGCGGACTTGGTCACCAACGGCTCCGAATAGAATTGGGTCTTCACCTCAACCACAATCGGAGCAACATGTCTGAAATCACGGCCGAGCAGGTTGCGCATCTTGCAAACCTCGCCCGGATCGACCTCAGCCCGGAGGAGATCACCCGCCTCACCGCCGAACTCGGCCAGATCGTGGACTCGGTGGCGAAGGTCGCCGAAGTCGCAACGCCCGAAGTTCCCGCGACGAGCCACCCGATGCCGTTGACCAACGTTTTCCGCGCCGACGTCGTCGTGCCGTCCCTGTCCGTTGAAGAAGCACTGTCCGGCTCGACCGACCGCGACGGCGACAAATTCCGCGTGCCGGCGATCCTGGACGAGGAGTAACCATGACCGACCTCACCCGTCTCTCCGCCGCCGACCTGTCCATCCTCCTCACGAGCGGTGCCGTCAGTTCCGTCGAGGCCACCCAGGCCCACCTCGACCACATCGCTGCCGTCGACACCGACGTGCACGCGTTCCTGCACGTGGCCGGCGAGAACGCCCTCGCCGCGGCCGCCGTCGTGGACGCCCAGCGTGCCGCCGGGGCCGTGCTCGGTCCGCTCGCCGGGGTGCCCATCGCCATCAAGGACGTGCTCGCGACGCGCGACATGCCCTCGACCGCGGGCTCGAAGATCCTCGAGGGCTGGATCCCGCCCTACGACGCGACGGTCGTGCGCCTCGTCCGAGAGGCGGGACTGATCCCGCTCGGCAAGACCAACATGGACGAATTCGCGATGGGCTCCTCCACCGAGTTCTCCGCATATGGCCCGACCCACAACCCCTGGGACCTCGACCGGATCCCCGGCGGCTCCGGCGGAGGATCCGCCGCAGCTGTGAGCGCGTTCGAAGCGCCCCTCGCCCTCGGCAGCGACACCGGCGGATCGATCCGCCAGCCCGCCGCCGTCACCGGATCCGTGGGAGTCAAGCCGACCTACGGCGGCGTCTCCCGCTACGGGGCGATCGCCCTGGCCTCCTCCCTCGACCAGGTTGGCCCGGTCAGCCGTACCGTCTACGACGCCGCGCTGCTGCACGACGTGCTCAGCGGTCACGACCCGCTCGACTCCACCTCCCTGACCGACCGCTGGCCCTCGATGGCCGCCGCCGCGATCGCGGGCCGGGTCGACGGCGCCCTCACCGGCGTCCGGATCGGTGTCGTCAAGGAGCTGTCCGGCCCCGGGTTCCAGCCCGGCGTCCTGCAGCGCTTCAACGAGACCCTCGCGATGCTCGTCGCAGCCGGCGCCGAGATCGAAGAGGTCAGTGCGCCGAGCTTCGAATACGCCGTCGCCGCGTACTACCTGATCCTCCCTGCCGAGGCCTCGAGCAACCTCGCCCGCTTCGACTCGGTGCGTTTCGGCATCCGCGTGGACCCGGCGGAGGGACCGCTCACGAGCGAACGCGTCATGGCCGCGACCCGCGACGCCGGTTTCGGACCCGAGGTCAAGCGCCGGATCATCCTCGGCACCTACGCCCTGAGCGCCGGCTACTACGACGCCTACTACGGCAGCGCCCAGAAGGTGCGCACCCTGATCCAGCGCGACTTCGACGCCGCCTTCGAAAAGGTCGACGTCCTGCTTTCTCCGAGCGCGCCGACCACGGCGTTCAAGTTCGGCGAAAAGATGGACGACCCGATGGCGATGTACCTCAACGACGTCACCACGATCCCGGCGAACCTCGCCGGCATCCCCGGGATGAGCCTGCCGATGGGCCTCGCGCCGGAGGACGGCCTCCCGGTCGGGCTTCAGGTGATGGCGCCCGCCAAGCAGGACGCCCGCTTGTACACCTTCGGTGCCGCCGTCGAGCAGCTGCTCGAAGCGCACTGGGGACACACCCTGCTCAGCCTTGCGCCGAAGCTGGCGCCCACACAAATGTTCGCGAGCGAAGGGGGAGCCGTCTGATGAAGAAGGCTGAACTGATGGATTACGACAAGGCCCTCGAATTGTTCGAGCCGGTGCTCGGCTTCGAGGTGCACGTCGAACTCAACACCAAGACCAAGATGTTCTGCGGCTGCGCCAACGAATTCGGCCAGGGTGCGAACACGAACACCTGCCCGACCTGCCTCGGACTCCCCGGCGGGCTCCCACAGGTGAACGCCAAGGCGATCGAGTCGAGCATCCGCCTGGGGCTCGCCCTCGGCTGCGAGATCGCCGAATACTCCCGCTTCGCCCGCAAGAACTATTTCTACCCCGACACGGCGAAGAACTTCCAGACCTCGCAGTACGACGAGCCGATCGCGTTCAACGGGCAGTTGACGATCGAGCTCGAAAGCGGACGCCTGGTCACGGTCGACATCGAACGTGCGCACATGGAAGACGACGCGGGAAAGCTCACCCACGTCGGCGGCGCGACCGGCCGCATCCAGGGCGCCGACTACTCGCTCGTCGACTACAACCGCGGCGGCGTGCCCCTCGTCGAGATCGTCACCCAGATGATCGAGGGCGGCGAAGCCGACTCACCCGAGATCGGCCGCACCTATGTGGCCGCGATCCGCGAGATCGTCAAGGCACTCGGGGTATCCAACGCCCGGATGGAAGAGGGCAACGTGCGTTGCGACGCGAACGTGTCCCTGCGCCCGCGCGGCTCGGGAAAGCTCGGCACCCGCACGGAGACCAAGAACGTCAACTCGCTCCGCAGCGTCGAACGTGCCGTCCGCTACGAGATCCAGCGCCAGGCCGCGCTCCTCGCCGCCGGCGGAACCATCACGCAGGAGACGCGGCACTGGCACGAGGACACCGGAATCACGTCCGCAGGCCGGCCCAAGTCCGACGCCGACGACTACCGCTACTTCCCGGAGCCCGACCTCGTCCCCGTCGCGCCTTCCCGCGCCTGGGTCGAAGAACTCCGCGCGACCCTGCCGGAGCCGCCCGCCGCACGCCGCAAGCGCCTGCAGGCCGACTGGGGCTTCGCGAACCTCGAGTTCCAGGACGTGGTCAACTCCGACCTGCTCGACGCGGTCGAGGCCACCGTCGCCGCCGGGGCATCCGCCCAGTCGGCCCGCAAGTGGTGGACCGGCGAGGTCGCCCGCCTCGCGAACGTCGCGGGCGTCTCGGCTGACTCGCTCGTCGAGCCGGCGCAGCTCGCCGCGCTCATCGAACTCGTCACCGCGGGTACGCTGACCGACCGCCTGGCACGCCAGGTGCTCGAGGGCGTCATCGCCGGCGAAGGTACCCCACTCGAGGTCGTGGAGATCCGCGGCCTCGCCGTCGTCTCCGACGACGGCCCGCTCATCGAGGCCATCGACCTCGCGCTCGCCTCCCAGCCCGACGTCCTCGCGAAGATCCGCGACGGCAAGGTCCAGGCGGCCGGTGCCGTGATCGGCGCCGTCATGAAGGCCATGCGCGGGCAGGCGGATGCCGCTCGGGTACGGGAACTCGTACTCGAAAGGGCGGGAGCGGCGGAATAATGGCCCTCTGGAAGCGACGCGAGCCCGCGCCCGACGGGGCTGCGAGCCGCGCCGTCTTCGGCGTCGGTATGCAGGTTCTGGTGCGGCTCGACCGGAGTCGCTACCCGGAGTCAATGGTCGAAGACCCGATCGGCGTCATCGTCGGTGCGGGGGACTCCGACGGCGCAGCACTGTACGCCCCGGTCTCGGGTCGGGAGGCGATCTGGACCGTGCAGTTCGACGAGCCGTTCTATGGGCTCGACGGCTCGGGCCCGCACCTGTCTGCCCGGGTCGCCCAGGCCTCTCTCGAGCCGGCGCCGGAAGCGTGATGGCGATGAGCGCAGCCCAGGAACGTCCGGCACCCTCGAGCGCGGAGAGCCCCGCGACCCCCGCCGACATCCGCCGCTGGCGCCAGTACCTCGCCGACGAACGCGCTGAGGCCGCGGTATACCGCGACCTCGCCTCCCGGCGAACCGGTGAGGAGAAGGAGATCCTGCTCGCCCTCGCCGAGGCGGAAGCCCGCCACGAGGCACACTGGCGGGACCTGCTCGGTGACCAGGCCGGCCCGCCGAAACGTGGCGCGGTGCGCACCCGGTTCCTCGGGTTCCTCGCGAGACGATTCGGTTCGGTCTTCGTGCTCGCGCTCGCCCAGCGGGCGGAAGCGCGCTCGCCATACGATTCCGACGTCGACGCGACGAAGACGATGGCTGCCGACGAACGCATCCACGAGGAGGTCGTGCGCGGACTCGCTGCCCGGGGACGCCAGCGCCTCGCCGGGTCGTTCCGCGCAGCCGTGTTCGGCATCAACGACGGCCTCGTCTCCAACCTCGCCCTCGTGCTCGGTATCGGTGCGACCGGCGTCCCCGCGGCGACCATCCTGTTCACGGGCATCGCCGGCCTGCTCGCCGGCGCCCTGTCGATGGGTGCGGGAGAGTACGTCTCGGTGCGGTCGCAGCGGGAGCTGCTCGAGGCATCCACCCCCCAGGCGACCGCGCGCACGGTGCTCTCGCACCTCGACCTCGCCGCCAACGAGCTCACGCTCGTCTACCGCGCGCAGGGCATGGCGGCGGAAGAGGCCGAGGCGCAGGCCCATGAGGTGCTGCGCACCCTGACCATGGCTACCGGACCGGTTTCGGTTGCCGCCCCGGTCCCGGGCGCCGACACGGCGCATGGGGCACTCGACCCCGCGACCGACGAGCACGAGGCGATCGGAACCGGCTGGGGCGCCGCGTCCTCGAGCTTCTGCTTCTTCGCCTCCGGTGCCATCCTCCCCGTGTTGCCGTACCTTTTCGGACTCGAAGGCCTCGCGGCGATCGTGGTCGCGTCCGTGCTCGTCGGACTCGCCCTCCTCGCGACGGGCGCGATTGTCGGTCTGCTCTCCGGCGGGCCGCCCCTCCGGCGTGCGCTTCGCCAGCTGCTGATCGGCTTCGCGGCCGCCGGCGTCACCTACGTGCTCGGCCTGCTCTTCGGCACCTCGCTCGGGTAGCGCCTTCGGGAGCGATCCGCGGGCGGGGTGTCGGTCTCCGCGCTGCGCCCGAGGTCGCTGCACGGCCATCCACAGCGCGCGGAGTATCACCGCTCGTCCGCGGTGTTGCCGACTGACGCCTCTGGCGTGCACGCGGTGGCTAACTCAGGAAATTCTTTGCGTCGGGTGGGATCGGCCGCACTGGTCCGCGGGCCTGTGTCGCTCGCCCGGGTGGATCTCCTGAATTAGCCACCACGAGCTCGGTGCATTCGTTTTCAGGTATGAAAATCGGGCTGGACAGCCTGAAATTATGTGAGTAAGTCTCGCATTCCTGTTCGATTCGGGGTAGAATCGGGGTATGGCAGGAGCTTCGGATCCCCAGTCACACACCCCGCAGACACCCGATTCCGGGGCCGCGGGGGATCAGCCCATCACGGTGGGCCCCGCATCCGGTGAGGCGTCCGCCGAATCCCCGAACGCGCAAGCCGGGTCAGCCCATCCGGTCGCGGTTGCCGAGGGTTTCGAGGGCGCTGAGGGGCTGGCCGGGTCGGTTCCATCGGTTCATGCGGATGCTGTCGCCCGGCTAACCGAAGCGCGTTCAGCTCTCGCAGACGCACTGGCGGCGATCCCAGTGGGACTGCTCAGCGATGCGGAAGCGGTCACGACACTCAAGGAGGTGGAGGCCATCGGCCGGACCGTCGACGCGGCCCGGGTGAATACCGCGACGGATGTGGACCGGCGGGCCCGGGTGCTCGGCCGGGAAGGCCTGGCCTGGAAGATGGGCTGCCGGGGGCCGTGGGATGTACTTACCCGGGTGACGCGGGTGTCGGCCCGGGAGGTGAAGCGGCGGACGAAGCTCGGGGATGCGGTGTTGCCCCGCCGGGCGGGCCTGGCGGTGTTGCCGCCGTTGTTCCCGGTCGTGGGCGCCGCGCTGGCGGCGGGGGATATCGGGGTGGAAGCGGCCGAGCTGATCACCACGGGGCTCGGGGCGGTCAGTCACCGGACGGTCCCGGCGGAGGTCGAGGTCGCCGAGCGGGCCCTGGTCGCCACGGCGGCCGGGCGGATCACCCCGGAGACCGAGATCCTCGCCGGCGCCGGGGTGCCCGCGGCCGCGGACCTGATCCGCGGCATGGTCCTGCAATGGCAGGCCATCCTCGACCCCGACGGGATGCTCCCGCAGGAAGACCTGTTCGAGGCGAAGTCCAACATCGGCTTCGGACAATTGAAGAACGGCCTGTACCCGGTGAAGGGCGGGGTGACGCCGGAACTCTACGGGATGATGAACACCCTCTTCGACGCCTTCCTCAGCATCCACGCCCGGCCCGCATTCCCCACCGAGGAGGAGCAGTCGCGGATGGACTCGGGGCAAATGATCCCCGGCGCCGAGACCGAGGACACCGGCACCGGCCCGGAACTGGACGTGATCGAAGCGGAGCTGCGGGAGCGTCGCGCCGATACCCGCACGGGCGGGGAGAAACGCGCGGACATCCTCCGGGCCCTAATCGAGCACGCCGCCCGGGACGAGGACACGCCCAGCATGGGCGGGTCGGCGCCGACGGTGATGCTACACGTGAACGCGGCCGACCTCGCCTCCGGGGTCGGCGTCGGGTGGATCGACGGGGTCGAGGCGCCGGTGTCTTTGAAGACGGTGCATCAGCGGATCTGTGACGGCGGCTTCCAAGGGGTCCTGTTCGGGGAAAACAACCAGGTACTCAAACTCGGTCCGGAACGAAGGTACTTCAACCGGGCGCAACGCCGGGCGATCACCGCCCGCGACGGCGGCTGCATCATCCCCGGCTGCACAGCCCCCGCACACTGGGCCGAAGTGCACCACGTGAAGCCATGGGCGAAGGACGGACCCACCACGGTCGACAACGGTGTCCTACTCTGTTGGTTCCATCACCACACGATCGACACCTCCGGGTGGGAGATCCGCATGGTGAAAGGCTCACCCCAGGTCCGGGCGCCGGGGCTCATTGACCCGCAACGACTGTGGCGGCCACCGAACCGGCACCGCGCCCACCAGGTCCTCACCGGACCACCCAACCGCGGGTGACCGGTCCGACTGACCGGCACGACGGACCGGGCGAACGGGGGCCGCGCCGGACGCGGGCCGTCGCTATAGGGTGTCGTTCTCGGAGGCGTTCGGTCATCGTGACCTGACCGCAACATACGGAACCGGATTTCAGACATCCGTTTCCATATGATTTAGCCGAGGGTGACGAAGGAGGCTCCGTGTCCGCAGACCGACCGGCCATCCGCTTGCGGGGGCTGACGAAATCCTTCGGTGCGGGGAACGCCGTCGACGGGGTTGATCTCGACATCGTCGAGGGCGAATTCTTCTCGATGCTCGGCCCGTCCGGCTCCGGAAAGACGACCGTGCTCCGGCTGATCGCGGGCTTCGAACAGCCGACGAGCGGAACGGTGTCGCTCCAGGGAGAAGACGTGACCGACCGCGCTCCCTTCGACCGCGACGTCAACACTGTCTTCCAGGACTATGCGCTCTTCCCGCATATGACGGTGCTCGACAACGTGGCGTACGGCCTGCGGGTGCGCGGTGTCGGCAGGCGCGAACGTCACGAGCGGGCCAGGGCGGCCCTCGACACCGTGCGACTCGGTGGCTTCGGCGACCGGAAGCCCGGACAGCTCTCCGGCGGGCAACGGCAACGCGTGGCCCTGGCCAGGGCGACGGTCGTGCAGCCGAAGGTACTGCTCCTCGACGAGCCGCTCGGCGCCCTCGACCTCAAGCTGCGCGAGCAGATGCAGGTCGAATTGAAAGAGCTCCAGCGCGAACTCGGCATCACCTTCATCTTCGTCACCCACGACCAGGAAGAGGCGCTCACCCTCAGCGACCGGATCGCCGTCTTCAACGAGGGCCGGATCGAACAGCTCGGCACCCCGGCCGAGATCTACGATCACCCGGTCTCGCCGTTCGTGGCCGCCTTCGTGGGCACGTCCAACGTGTTCAGCGACGAGCTGTCGCTGCGTGTGCTCGGTCGCGGCGGTATCCACTCCGTACGGCCGGAGAAGATGACGGTCGCGAGGCTCGAGTCCCCGATCCGCGGCGACCGCTCGGCGCCGGGCATCCTCGCCGAAGTGATCTATCTGGGCAGCAGCACCCGGATCATCGTCGACCTCGACGCGGGAATGCGCGTCGTCGTGCAGGAACAGAACGATGCGCGTCGGGTGGGGGACGAGGAACGCGGCGCCCGCGTGCGCGTGGCCTGGTCCGACCTGGACACGGTCGCGATCGTCGCAGACCGGCACGCGGATTCCCTGGATCCGACACCGTAACCCGCCCACCCAAGAATGGAGACCGAAATGAACCGCCATGCGCCCCACCGCAACTCCAGACTGACAGCCCTGACCGGGCTCGCCATCGCCTCGATCGCCCTCCTCACGGCGTGCGGAACCACGACGTCCGGGGCGACCAAGCCCACCGCATCCGCGCCCACCGCCCTCGGCGCGAACGAGGGCGCCGTCTCGATCCTCGCGTGGCCCGGCTACGTCGAGGACGGCAGCAACGACCCGACCGTGGACTGGGTCAGCGCCTTCCAGGACGAGACCGGCTGCAAGGTCACGAGCAAGACCTACGGCACCTCCGACGAGGCTTTCAACCTGATGAAGACCGGCGACTACGACGTCGTCGCGGCGTCGGGGGACGCCTCCCTGCGCCTGGTCGCCGCCGGAGACGTCGCCCCGGTGAACACCGACCTGATCCCGAACTATGCCGGAATCTACGACTTCCTCAAGCTCCAGGCCTGGAACAGCGTCGACGGCATCTCCTACGGCATCCCGCACGGCTACGGCGCCAACCTGTTGATGTACAACAAGAATGTCGTCACGCCTGCGCCGACGTCGTGGGACGTCGTGTTCGACAAGTCCTCCGCCTACAAGGGCAAGGTCACCGCTTACGACTCCCCGATCTACATCGCGGATGCCGCCATGTACCTGATGAAGCACCAGCCCGATCTCGGGATCAAAAACCCATACGCCCTCGATGAGAAGCAGCTCGCGGCGGCCGTCGACCTGCTCAAGCAGCAGCGCCCGAACATCGGAGAATACTGGTCCGACTACCTCAAGTCGGTGCAGTCCTTCGAGACCGGAGACACGGTCGTCGGCACCACCTGGCAGGTGATCCGCAACTCACTCGCTGCCGGGACCCCTGCCGAGGTCACGGTTCCGTCAGAGGGCGTCACCGGCTGGTCGGACACCTGGATGATCGCCTCGAAGGCCGCCCACCCGAACTGCGCATACGCCTGGCTCAACTACATCGCGAGCCCGAAGGCGAACGCGCAGGCGACCGAGTACTTCGGGGAGGCACCGTCGAACCAGAAGGCCTGCGAGTTCATGACCGACCCCAACCAGTGCGCGACCTATCACGCCGGAGACGCCGACTACGCGTCGAAGATCTGGTACTGGACGACGCCGATCGCCAAATGCATCGACGGCCGGACCGATGTGACCTGCACCGACTACGCGGCCTGGACGACCGCGTGGCAGGAGATCAAGGGCTGATGCTCCAGCCCGAATCCGGCGGGCCGGTCCCGGCGCCCCGCGACACCGGGGCCCGCCGGATCTCGGTCTTCCTGAGCCGGCACCCCCGGCTCCGACTCTCCCTGCTGCTCTCGGCCCCGCTGTTCTGGCTCGGACTGGTCTACATCGTGGCCCTCGCGGCGCTCCTGATCACGGCCCTGTGGACGGTCGACACGTTCACGGGAACCATCACGCAGACGTGGACGCTCGACAACATCGTGACGGTGCTGACCGGCTCGCTGTACCAGACGGTGACCCTGCGCACCCTCGGCGTCGCCGTGGTCGTGACCGTCGTCGACGTGCTGGTCGCCCTGCCGATCGCGTTCTACATGGCCAAGGTTGCGAGCACCCGGTGGCAGCGGGTGCTCGTGATCGCCGTGCTGATGCCACTCTGGGCGAGCTACCTGGTCAAGGCCTATGCGTGGCGCTCGGTGCTGTCGAGCGACGGCATCGTCGACTGGCTCGTCGCGCCGTTCGGCGGCCAGACCCCGGGCTACGGGCTCCCGGCAACAGTCATCACCCTCGCCTACCTCTGGCTGCCGTACGTGATCCTGCCGATCTACGCCGGCCTGGAACGCGTTCCGGACTCCCTGCTCGAGGCATCCGGCGACCTCGGCGGCCGGACCGGATCCACCCTCCGGCTCGTCGTGCTGCCGATGATCTGGCCGGCGATCATCGCCGGTTCGATCTTCAGCTTCTCGCTCACCCTCGGCGACTACATCACGGTCAACATCGTCGGGGGGGCCAACCAGATGCTCGGCAATCTCGTGTACACGAACGTCGGCGCGGCGAACAACCTGCCCCTCGCGGCGGCGATCGCGCTCATCCCGATCGTGATCATCTTCGGATACCTCGCCGCCGTGCGCCGCACCGGCGCTCTGGACAATCTGTAGGAGGAGAGATGCGACTCAGCAGACCGGCGCGAGCTGTCCTCGCTGTCCTCACCGGGATCATTCTCGCGGTGATCTACCTGCCGCTCATCGTCGTGCTGATCAACTCGTTCAGTACGAGCACGAACCTGACCTGGCCGCCGCCCGGGTTGACCTTCGAGTGGTGGGTGAAGGCCTTCCGCAATGAGGGCGCCCTCAACGCGATCGCGACGAGCGTGCAGATCGCGATCGTGGCGACCCTGGTGTCCCTCGTCCTCGGCACCCTGATCTCGCTCGCCCTGCAGCGGTTCGCGTTCTTCGGACGCGACGCCGTGAGCCTCCTCGTGATCCTGACGATCGCACTCCCAGGCATCATCACGGGCATCGCGCTCAACAATGCCTTCCGCACGATCCTGGGCATTCAGCTGTCGATCGCGACCGTGATCATCGCGCACGCGACCTTCTGCATCGTCACGGTGTTCAACAACGTCATTGCCCGTCTCCGCCGCGTCGGCATGAACTTCGAGGAGGCGTCGGCCGATCTCGGAGCGGGACTCTGGACCACCTTCCGACTCGTGACTTTCCCGCAACTGCGTTCTGCGCTCTTCGCGGGCGGGCTGCTCGCCTTCGCGCTGAGCTTCGACGAGATCATCGTGACGACGTTCACCGCGGGGTCGAGCGTGAAAACCCTGCCGATCTGGATCCTCGACAATCTGTTCCGGCCGAATCAGGCCCCGATCGTCAACGTCATCGCCGTTGTCCTCGTGCTGGTCTCGATCGTGCCGATCTACGTCGCGCAGCGACTCGCGGGGGCGGAGAAAGTCACCCGCTGACGCCGAGGCAATGTCAGCGCGCGTCGCGCCCGGTGAGTGCGAGCAGCCGGGCCTGGAGCGGCGCGTCGTCGGGAAGGGGAACCGGGGGAGCGAAGAGGCCGCTCGCTTCGAGGGCGTCCTTCTGCGGCTCGAAGACCGTCCAGACGGCCGCGACGAGGTCGTCGTCGAGGGACTCGTCGGCGGAGACGGCGCGGGCGAGGTCCCAGGTGTGGATGGTGACCTCCGCGACCTGTTCCCGCAGGTATTCCTCCGCGGTGACCGTCTCGGACGCCAGCCGGACGGGAGCATCCGCGGGGGCCTCCGACCAGGCGGCGGTCGCGAGGGCGGAGTACGTGTCCCATTCCGCCTGGAGGTCAGAGCCGAGCGGGGCGCGGGTGAGGCGAGCCTCGAGGCCCGAGCGCCCGGCCAGGAGCCGAGGCACGGTCTGCTGGCCTCGGACGACGTGGCGCACGAGGTCGCGGACGGTCCACTCTGAGTCGGGGGTCGGCGCGTCCCAGCTTGTGATGTGCGCGAGCCGGGCGCTGAACTCCTGGTGGGCCTGCTGCTGCAGTGCGATCCAGTTCGATTCCATGAAGGCTCCTTTCGTTGCACGATGCAACCCCTGCGGTCGCCGGTGCATTCCGCCTCGCACGCTACCCGCGGACCGGGTCTGCCCGCAGGGTCAGCGGTGTGGGTTAGGGTCTCAGGGTGAGCAGGCAGGACGGAAGCGACCGCACGGTCTCGGCGGCGAACGTCGACGACTCCTCCGCGACCCTGCTCCACATCGACATGGACGCGTTCTTCGCGTCCGTCGAGCTGCTCGACCACCCCGAGCTGGTCGACAAGCCCGTCATCGTCGGCCATCGCTCCGGCCGCTCCGTTGTAACCGCAGCCAACTACGTCGCGCGGCGCTACGGCGTCAACTCGGCCATGCCGATGGCGCTCGCCCTGCGGCGCTGCCCCCACGCGGTCGTCCTCGAACCGCACATGGGCCGGTACCGGGACTTCTCCGAGCAGGTGATGGGCATCTTCACGGACATGACCCCGCTCGTCGAGCCGCTCAGCATCGACGAAGCATTCCTCGATGTCTCCGGAGCCCGCCGGCTGCACGGCTCGCCCGCCGTGATCGCGGCGCTGATCCGCGAGCGGGTCCAGAGCGAAACAGGGCTCACCTGTTCCGTCGGCGCAGCGTCTACGAAGTTCGTGGCCAAGATGGCGTCGAGCAGGGCAAAACCCAACGGCCTGCTCGTGGTTCCAGCCGAAGACACCCTCGCGTTCCTGCATCCGCTCCCCGTCGGCTCGCTCTGGGGCGTCGGCGCCGTGACCGAGAATTCGCTCCTCGGGCTCGGCCTGCGCACGATCGGCGACCTCGCCGCTATGCCGCTGCCGGTGCTGCAAAAGACGATCGGTGAGGTAGCGGGCCGCAAGCTCCACGAGCTCGCGTGGGGCAGGGACCCGCGCGGGGTGACCCTCGAGCGCGAGGAGAAGAGTGTCGGCCACGAGATCACCTTCGAACACGACGTCACGGATGTCGCCCGGTTGCGCAGCGAACTGCTCCGACAGTCCGACGCGGTGGCGGTCTCCCTTCGGCGGGCCGGGCTCGTCGGGCGCTGCGTCGTGCTGAAACTCCGGTACACCGACTTCAGCACCGTCACCCGCTCGCGCACCCTCGCCGAGGCGACCAACGTGGGCCGGCGCATCTACGAGGAGGCCGCGGCGAGCTTCGACGTGCTCGCCGCACGCGGCATCCGGGTGCGACTGATCGGGGTGCGGGTGGAACAGCTCGGTGACGGCGACGGGGCCGGCCTCGGCCTCTGGGACCCTGACGACGACTGGCGCGGTGCCGAACTCGCCGTGGACTCCGTCAGCGCGCGCTTCGGTCGCGGTTCGGTGCGGCCTGCCTCGCTCCTCGGGCCGAGCCAGGCCCGCCCGGTCGGCCTCGACGCCACCAAGCCGAACCCCCGCGCGGGCGAGCGCGGAGACGACAATCCCTGATGCCGGGCGTGGCGGAGCGTGACGGGGTATCTTGAGAATATGACTAGCCTCCCCGAAAAGCTCGCAGAAATCTCCCGCTCCGCCGGTGTTCGGTCGGCATACGGTGACCCCGTCCTCGTCGACGGGATCACGATCGTTCCCGTCGCACTCGTCTACTACGGTTTCGGCGGCGGCGAAGGCGAATCCGGTGAGGGAGCCGGCACGGGTGGCTTCGGCGGCCCCGGGCACGGCGCCGGCGGCGGCGGTGGCGGAGTGTCCATCCCGGTGGGCGCCTACGTGAAGTCCGAGGGCACCGTGCGCTTCGAGCCCAACGTCATCTCCCTGCTCGCCGTCGGGATCCCGTTCGTCTGGGTCGTCGGCAAGACGCTCAGCCACGTCATCCGGGCACTCAAGAAGTAGCCCTACGCGAACGCGTCGGGGATCCCGTCGTTGTCCGCGTCCGCCGTCTCCTTGAGGTCGATCTGCCGGTAGTGCCGGTTACGGCTGCGCAACACGACGGCGGCGAGCAGGGCCGCGAGCAGTGACGCCGTGAGGATGGCCACCTTGGCGTGGTCGTCCTCGGTGGTGCCGTGCCCGAAGCCGAGCTCGCTGATCAGCAACGACACCGTGAAGCCCACTCCGGCGAGCATGGCGACTCCGATCACGTCGACCCAGGCCAGGTCGGGGTCGAGCGATGCCTTCGTCGTGCGGGTGACGAGCCAGGTCGCACCGAGGATGCCGACCGGTTTGCCGAGCACGAGGGCGACGATGATCCCGATCGCCACGGGGTCGCTCAGGGCCGCCGCGAGACCGGCGGGCCCGCCGATCGCGACCCCGGCCGAGAAGAAGGCGAAGACCGGGACGGCGAATCCCGCCGACAACGGCCGGATCCGGTGCTCGAGGGTCTGGGCGAGCCCGGCGCCCGCGTCGGGTCCGCCGCCCCGACGGCTGCGGAGCACGGGCACCGCGAAACCGAGCAGCACTCCGGCGACGGTGGCGTGGATGCCGGACGCATGGACCAGGACCCAGGTCACCACGCCGAGCGGCACGAGTACGAGCCATGCCAGCCACGGTTGCGTCCCGAAGTGGAACGAGTATCGGTGCGCGAGGAATGCGAAGAGGGCGAGCGGCACCGCAGCCGCCGCAAGAAGGAGCGGCTGCAGGTCGCTCGTGTAGAAGAACGCGATGATCGTGATCGCCAGCAGGTCGTCGACGACCGCGAGGGTCAGCAGGAACACCCTGAGGGCGCTCGGAAGGTGTGAGCCGATCACGGCGAGCACGGCGACGGCGAAGGCGATGTCCGTCGCGGTCGGCACCGCCCAGCCCCGCAGCGCCTCCGCCCCACCGCCGAGGTTCACGAGTGTGAAGAACAGCGCAGGGGTCAGCACGCCGCCGACGGCCGCGGCTACTGGGACGACCGCGCGGTCCAGGGTACGCAAGTCCCCGGCGACGAATTCACGTTTGAGTTCGAGGCCGGCGAGGAAGAAGAAGATCGCGAGCAAACCGTCGGCCGCCCACGCCCCGACGCTCAGCTGGAGGTGCCAGGGCTCGTAGCCGAACTCGAAGTCCCGCACGGCGAAGTAGAGGCCGGAAGCCGGCGAGTTCGCGAGGATCAGGGCGATGACCGTCGCAACGAGCAGGAGGGCCCCACCGACCGTTTCGCGACGGAGGATCTGACTGATCCGCACGTATTCCGGATAACTGCTGCGCCGGAAAACCGCGCCGATACCCCGGGGATTGCGGGGGGCGGGGGAGGCTCCTGATGGGTTCGCGGGTGCATTCATGGGTGGATCCTCTGGTTTCGGGCTCGATGAGCGGACGCCGACCAGACTTCCCGGCACACCTGCTTTCACTGTACACGGGCCCCCTCCGCGCCCCTGCCCACTGCGGGAACCCGGCACGGTTTACACCACGGGTCTATACTCGGTATCGAACACGGGAGTCCGGTCAACCGGGCTGAGAGGAAGCTTCCTAGGCTTCGACCGTCGAACCTGATCTGGATCATGCCAGCGCAGGGAGGCAGAAACACTCATACCCGTGCCCTCAATTGCCATTGAAAGGGCGCGACACCATGCATTCAACAACCACCACACCCGCAGCCCGGGTTCGCAACTACCGCTGGCGGGTCGTCGACATCGTCGTCGCCAGCGTGATCGGCGTCGCGAGCGGCGTCATCTTCTGGGCCTGGGGCCTGGCCTGGACGCCGCTCAGCGCCGTCCTGGCCTTCACTCCCGGCCTCGAGGGCCTCCTCGCCGGCGGCTGGCTCTTCGCCGCCGTGCTCGGCGGGCTCGTCGTGCGCAAGCCCGGCGCCGCCGTCTATACCGAGGTCGTCGCCGCCGTCGTCTCGATGCTGATCGGGACCCAGTGGGGCTTCTCGACCCTGATCTGGGGCGTCGTCGAGGGCCTGGGTGCGGAGATCGTCTTCGCCCTGTTCCTCTATTCGAGCTGGAAGCTCGGCACCGCCCTCCTCGCCGGGGCCGGCGCCGGCGTCGCGGTCGGTATCCTCGACGTCCTGAACAGCTACGCCGCCGTCGACGACGCGATCAAGGTGACCTACTTCGTCTCTGCCGTCGTCTCCGGCGTGCTCCTCGGCGGGCTTGTCTCCTGGCTGGTGTTGCGCGGTCTAGTGCGTTCGGGGGCACTGAGCCGATTCGCCGCCGGCCGAGCCACCCAGCGCGCGACCGTGTAGCGGATGCCCCTGGATCCCGATTCCGTACGCCCGGTCGCGGGGGGGGGGGGGGGGGCCGGGGCCGCCGGCGCGGGGGGGCCGCCCGGGGGCCCCCCGCGGCTGGGGCTGGCGGCACGCCGGACGGCGCGCGCCCGCGGTCTCCGGACTCGACCTCGACATCCGCCCAGGCGAACGCGTGCTGCTGCTCGGCGCGAGCGGCGCGGGCAAGAGCACCTTCGTGCACGCCCTCGCCGGAGTGCTGGGTGCTGAGAACGAGGGAGACGAGACCGGCGAGCTGCTCATCGACGGCCGGCGGCCGGCGGATGCCCGCGGCCGGGTCGGTCTCGTGCTGCAGGACCCGGATTCCCAGGTCGTGCTCGCGAGAGTCGGCGACGACGTCGCCTTCGGCTGCGAGAATCTCGCCGTGCCGCGGGACGAGATCTGGCGCAGGGTGGGTGTCGCCCTCGAGGCGGTCGGCCTGCGGCTGCCGCTCGATCACCCCACCTCCGCGCTCAGCGGCGGCCAGAAACAACGCCTCGCCCTCGCCGGCGTGCTGGCCATGCGGCCGGGCCTGCTCCTGCTCGACGAGCCGACCGCCAACCTCGACCCCGACGGCGTGATCGAGGTGCGCGACGCCGTCCGTCGTACCCTCGACGCCTCCGGAGCGACCCTGATCGTGATCGAACACCGGGTCGCCGTGTGGCAGGACCTCGTCGACCGGGTCATCGTGCTCGATGCTGCCGGCGGAGTCCTGGCCGACGGGCCGACCGGCACCGTGCTGCAGTCCGAGGGCGAACGGCTTGCAGCGGCCGGGGTCTGGGTGCCGCATCTTCCGCCGCGGCTTCCCGGCCGACTGCCGAGCCGGCTGCCTGCCGACCTCGGACTCCGGGCCGGGGGAGCAGCGGCTCCGGAGCTCCTGTTGTCCGCGACCGAGCTCTTCGTCGGGCGGGTGCCGTTCGCCCGCCGCACCGCCCAGGTCGTCGCCGGCGGGATCGACCTCGCAATCGGGGCAGGAACGGCGACCGCGATCACGGGCCCGAACGGCGCGGGCAAATCGACGCTCGCGCTCACCCTGGCCGGCCTGCTCGCCCCGGCGGGCGGTCGTCTCGCTGCGAGTCCCGGCCTCGCGGGCGGCCTCGGTACCGAACCGGTCCGCTGGCGCTCACGGGCCCTCCTCACCCGGATCGGTACGGTCTTCCAGGACCCCGAACACCAGTTCCTTGCCGGCTCCGTGCGCGCCGAACTCGCCATCGGCCCGCACGCCCTCGGCCTCGCCCCGGCGGAGCAGGTCCGCCGCGTCGATGAGCTCCTCGAGAGGCTCCGGCTCGACCACCTCGCCGAGGCGAACCCCTTCACACTCTCGGGCGGCGAGAAACGCCGGCTCTCGGTCGCGACCGTGCTCGCGAGCCGCCCGCGGCTGCTCGTGCTCGACGAGCCCACCTTCGGCCAGGACTCCCGCACCTGGCGGGAACTCGTCTCCCTCCTCGTCGATGTGCAGAGCGCGGGCACCGCTCTCGTCTTCGTCACCCACGATGAGCTCCTCGTCGACACGATCGCCGGCTCCGAATACCGACTCACCGGCGGCCTGGCCGGGTCGGCGCCCGGGCCGGCGGCCGGGGCGCGCCGATGAGCCTCCTCACGCCGAGCATCCGCCCGAGCGCGGCGGCCCGGCTCAACCCCATCTCCAAGCTCGGCGCCGCCATCGTCGTCAGCCTGGCGTTGCTGCTCTCGATCGACTGGGTCTCCGCGCTCGTCGCCCTCGCGCTCGAAGGCGTCCTGCTGTTCTGGTGCGGGCTGAGTGCGCGGCAGTTCTGGCTGCGCACCTCGACGCTGTGGATCGCAGCGCCCTTCGCGGGCCTGACCACGGTGCTGTACGGCCGCGACTCCGGAGCGGTGCTCCTGACCGTCGGTTTCGTGACGGTGACGGATGGCTCGGTCCAGCTCGGCCTGGCCATCGCGCTCCGCGTTCTCGCGATCGGCCTGCCGGGGATCGTGCTCCTGGCCACGACGGACCCGACCGACCTCGCCGACGGGCTCGCGCAGGTGCTGCGCCTGCCTGCCCGGTTCGTGCTCGGCGGACTCGCCGGCCTGCGCCTCGTCGGGATGTTCATCGAAGACTGGCGTTTCCTCAGCCTCGCCAGGCGCGCGCGGGGAGTCGGTGACGGCGGCGGACCGATCGGGGCCCTCCGTCGCTTCTTCGGTCCGGCCTTCGCCCTGCTCGTCATCTCGGTCCGCCGCGGGAGCAAGCTCGCAACGGCCATGGAGGCCCGCGGCTTCGGGACCGCGCCGCGCACCTGGGCCCGCGAATCGGAGATCGGGGCCGGGGATGCGGTGATGCTGGGGCTCGGCGTCGGCGTCGCCGGGATCTCGATCGCGGTCGCGATCTGGGCGGGAACGTGGCACTTTGTCCTCTCCTGACCAGGTGCGGCTCGCACCGGTGCTGGCCGCAATAGCCGCATATCAGAGGGCGGATGCCGCACCCGTCGTCATCCTCATCGACGGGCCGAGCGGTGCGGGCAAGAGCACCCTCGCCGACCGTATCCTCGACGCGTGGCCTTCGACGGCTGGGCGGGCGGCTGGGCGGGCCTCTGTTCGGACGGCGGGGCGGCCCACGCTCATCCGGCTCGACGACATCTATCCCGGCTGGAACGGACTCGCCGCCGCGAGCGCACACCTGACCGAACACGTGCTGCGCCCACAGCGCGCCGGGCTGCCCGGCGCCTGGCGTCGCTATGACTGGGGCTCGGCCGCGCCGGCGGAATGGCACCCGGTCGACCCGGCCCGCTCGCTGCTCGTCGAGGGCTGCGGCACCCTCTCGGCGGCCAATGCCGGACTGAGCGATGTGCGGATCTGGCTCACGGCGGACGACGCGGAACGCAAACAGCGGGCCCTCGCACGAGACGGTGAGGCGTTCCGGTCGCACTGGGACCAGTGGCAGGCGGAATGGCAGGGATTCCTCGTGCGTGAGGAACCGGCGCGTTGGGCGACGATCGAACTCGACGGAACCCCCGGCCTCCGCTGAGAACGGGGAAACCGGACTAGCGTTAGGACATGACTAGTCCAGCTCCCGAAGAAGTTTTCTACACCGCCGAATTCATCGATGGCCCCCTCGAAGGGCAGGTCGATTCCCGAGTGCTCGTGCAGGGTGCGCATGACAGCCGGATCAGCATGGTCTCCCTCGTCGAGGGCATCGAGACCCTGTTCTGGTACGACGAGGTCGACGAACGCGATGTGCAGGGCCGCATCCACGTGCGCTACCGCTTCGACGCGACGGACAGCGACCCGTACGTGCCGGAAGACCAGCCGGAGTAGTCGCCTACTGCTCCAGGAGCGCCGAGATCATCGGCACCGGGTTGAGCAGTCGCCAACCCGGTCCGGGAGCGCTGATCGTCGCATCCAGCACGAGGGGTGAGGTCACGGCCTCACCGCTCGCATCCACGGTGACCCGGCCGACCGTCGCACCGGAGCGACCGGTGGCGAACGCGTCCAGGTCGAGTGTTGCTGCTCCCACCGGGGTGGCCTGCCAGCCGAACCGGGTCTTGCCGGTCTTCACGACGCCCGATGCCGTCGCGTCCCAGGGGGCGTCGAAGCGAACGTATGCCGCGCCCTCCGCGAGGATCGGAAGGTCGGTGACGCCCGCCTTCGCGCTGGCCATCAGCGCCTTCAGATCGGCCGTGAGCGTGTCGTAGTCCGGCTCGCCGATCACGGCCCCTGCAAAGGTGAAGGTCGCCGGTGCCGTTCCGACGCTAGCGGTGAACAGGAAACAGACGCCGCCGGCATCCGTATAGCTGCGGGAGAGGCCGGTGATGCCCTCTTCGGCCAGGTACGCCGTCGTGTTGTCGACTCCGCGCTGGCCGACGAGAGCGGATGCCGGGCTCGCCAGGATCTGGCTGATCACCGGGTTGGTCGCGGCGAGGCCAGCGAGCCGCGCCAGGTCCGTTCCGGTCCCGACGCTCGCATCCGCGAGGCCGGTGGCATCTGCGACGTGGATGCCCGCGAGGCCTTCCTTGGCGAGCCAGGCGTTGGCGGCGGTGACGTACGCGTCGACCGAGCCGAAGGCCCACCGGGCGAGGGTGTCCGCGTGGTTGTTGCTCGAGCCGAGGATCATCGCCTGCAGGAGTTCCTGCTGCGTCCAGGTCTCACCGGGGAAGACGATGACCGTGCGCGCGCCATTGGCCACGTAGTCGAGGTAGTCCTGGTAGTCGGCGGGCGTGATCGGCACGCCGGGCCCGGCGGCGCCCGCATCGATCGGCTTGGCCGAGAGCACGACGAGGGCGGTGACGATCTTCGCCGCTGCGGCCATCGGCAGCGGCGTTGTGCTGCCTGCTGCGGCGATCGCGGTGGGTGCGACCGTCGTCGCGGCGTTTGCCGCACCTGCGGCCGGTGGCACGAGGCTCACGACTGCGCTCGTGCCCGCAGCGGGGAGCACCGGGGGAGTGGCGGCTGCCGGAGCCACCGGCGCAGAGACCACGGTCGCCTTCACCATCGGGAGCGGCCCGAGGAGCGTCGCGGGCCCATAAACGCCGATGACAAGGATGGCGAGGGCACCGACCGTGATGCCCAAGGCGCGGCCGGGCCGGAATTTACTCATGAGTCGAGGCTAACAAGTGCCGGTCATCCCCAGCCGAGCTCGTGCAGCCTGTCGTCATCGATCCCGTAGAAATGTCCGATTTCGTGCACGAGGGTGATGTGCACCTGGTCGCGAAGTTCGTCGAGGGAACCGACGATCGCGAGAAGGGATTCCCGGTACAGGATGATCCGGTCCGGCATCTCGCCGAAACCGTACTGGTCGCGGTGCGTCAGGGCCACCCCGTCGTAGAGGCCGAGGGTGTCCAGGGAACCGTCCTCCGGACGATCCTCGACCACGAAGATGACGTTCTCGAGCCCGTCGACCATGTCATCGGGCAGGAGATCGAGTTCGTCGACGACGAGCTTCTCGAATTCGTCCTGACTGAACTTCTCGGCGTTGAAGTCATCTGGGCTGAGCTGCGGCATCCGTTCAGCATGTCATAGGAATACGATGCTGAACGGACTGCCGACTTCACTTGGGGTGACTGACGGGGCTTGAACCCGCGACCTTCCGGACCACAACCGGACGCTCTACCAACTGAGCTACAACCACCATGTGCTGCGCTTTTCCCGAAGGATCAGCGGCAACTCAAGAATTCTATTACACGTTTGGACTGAATGTGGACACGGCTTCGGCGGCGCGTGCTTTTGCCTCGTCGCTCGTGGGCCCGGGGTCGGCCACGAACACGGTCTGGCGGTAGTACGCAAGCTCGCGAATCGACTCGAGAATGTCCGCGAGGGCACGGTGGCCGCCGTCCTTGGTCGGGGCGTTGAAGTACACCCGCGGGTACCAGCGGCGGGCGAGTTCCTTGATGGAGGAGACATCGACGTTGCGGTAGTGCAGCTGGTTGTCGAGGCGCGGCATGTATTTGGCGAGGAACGAGCGATCCGTCCCGATCGAGTTGCCGGCGAGCGGGGCCTTCTGTTCCGCCGGGATGAATTTGAGCACGTACTCGAGCACCTCGAATTCGGCCTCGGCCGCGCTGACCCCGTTCGGGATCTCCTCGATGAGGCCGGAGGTCGTGTGCATGTTGCGCACGAAGTCGTTCATGTTCGCGAGCGCGGAGGCGTTCGGCTTGATGATGATGTCGAGGCCCGGGTCGATGACGTTGAGGTCGTAGTCGGTGATGACCACGGCAATCTCCACCAGTTCATCGTTTTCCAGGTCGAGCCCGGTCATCTCGCAATCAATCCAGACCAACCGGTCACTGCTTTTTGTCATGGTCCGAGTCTAGCGGCGGGCTCCGACGCGGGCCCCGGCCCGCCAGCGAGCCCGGCCGGGCCGACCGCGCCGGCGGGGTCCGGGTCTGCGGTATCGTTGAAGCGCTCCGCGCCCCCGTAGCTCAGTGGATAGAGCAGCGGCCTTCTAATCCGCTTGTCGTTGGTTCGATTCCAACCGGGGGCACCACATCACGCCGCGTACGGCACTTCCGCGCAGCGGATGCCGCGACAACCAGTCACCGGATCCGGAGCATGCTTCCGACGCCCAGGGGATAGTCTCCCGGCCGGGATCCCGTGGCCTCGACCAGGATCGGCCCAGACGACGCCCCGCGATCCGTCGTGGGAAACCAGGGCCGGCCGGGTGAGACGAGAATCAGCAGGCCGTCGGTGTCTCCGACCGGGGCGAAGTTGCGGCCGGGCTCACCGGCGTACGGCCGGACATCCGCTTCGGTCCTCAGGAATTCGGCCATCGCAAGGACGTCGTTTGTCGCGACGCCGACCTCGCTGATGCAGAGCAGGTCGGCGCTCGTGAATGCGCCGCGGGTGTCGTTGTCGAGGTCGCGCCGGATGATGAGCTCGAGGACCGAACGGTCCGGCCCGGAGAAGTAGAGCGAGCGGGCATTCCAGGCCGCGAACTCGAACTCGTCGGCATCGGGAGTGCCGATCAGGGTGGATCGGGGCTCCAGCCAGTCCCGGGCCGCTGAAAACTTGTTGGAGGGGATCGTAATGGCCAGGTGGTGCCGGCCGACGGTCTCCCGGTCCTCCGTAAGTTCGAGCATGGTTGCTCCGATGCGCACCTGAACGGTGTCCGCATCCCCGTCGACCCTTCCGTCGACCTTCAGGAGAAGAACGTTCTCGAAGAATCCCGCTGCTGCGTCCGTGTCCCGAACGCGCGCGGACACCCTCGTGATCTGCATGCCTCCAGTCAAGACCTCCGGCCGCTGATTTCACAGCCCGCACCAGAGCAGAAATCCAGTGACCTCGGGGCGACCGGTCAGACCGTTTTGATAGATTCGATGCATGGGAGAACTTCAGGCGCGCATCATCGCCGAACTGCATGTGTCACCGACTATCGATCCAGCTGCCGAGATTCGCCGACGGGTGGACTTCCTCAAGGAATACCTGGTGAGTTCGGGTGCGAAGGGGTTGATCCTCGGCATCAGCGGCGGACAGGACTCCTCCCTCGCCGGTCGACTGGCCCAGCTCGCCATCGAGGAGCTCGACGACGCCGGACAGGAATTCGAGTTCGTGGCGGTCCGACTTCCGTATGCCGTGCAGCACGATGACGCCGATGGCGAACTCGCGCTCGACTTCATCCAGCCGCACACTGCTCTCACCTTCAACGTGCAGCGCGCGGTCGACGGGATCGCGGCCGAATACGAAGACAGCACCGGGGAGGCCCTGCCCGACTTCGACAAGGGCAACGCCAAGGCCCGGGAGCGCATGGTCGCCCAATACGCCATCGCCGGGGCGCGCGGACTCCTCGTGATCGGCACCGATCATGCCGCAGAGGCCGTCACCGGCTTCTTCACCAAGTACGGCGACGGAGGTGCGGACGTTCTGCCGCTCACCGGACTGACCAAGCGCCAGGGCAAGGCGCTCCTCATCGAACTCGGCGCGCCGAAGCACCTGTACCTCAAGGCGCCGACGGCCGACCTGCTCGACGGCAACCCCGGCCAGACCGATGAGGACAACCTCGGCCTGCGCTACGAGCAGATCGACGACTACCTCGAGGGTCTCCCTGTCGACGACGAGGTCGCTGCGGCCATCGAGGCCCGGTTCCTGAACACCGAGCACAAGCGTCAGGTGCCGGCGTCCCTCTTCGACGAGTGGTGGCGCTGAGCCGCTCGGCGCCCGCCGGACACCGTTAAGCACGAATCGCCCGGAGCATCGAATGCTCCGGGCGATTTTTTGTGCGTGGCAGCGCTACGGGTGGTTGATCGGCGCCGGACGTACCTCGAGGGCCTGCACGTCATCGAGGAGGCGCTGGGTCTCCGTCGACGGCGTGGACTGGCTGGCCGCGTGCACGCTCGGTGCGGGAGAGGCGGGGACGGGTGCGGCCGGAAGGGCCTCGTTGAACTGGTCGTGATGCTGCTGGGCAGCCCACGCATCCTGCTGGGCGAGAAGGCTCGATTCCGAGCTGGAATTCTGCGTCTTCCACCGGTCAAGGTCGCTCTGGAACACCTTGCGGGTACGGCGGGGCTTGTCCTGCCACTCGATCAGGCGATCGCGGAACTCCAGAAGGGCCGGCTCCAACTGGTAACCGAAGGTCGCCGAGGTGCGCTTGAGCTCGTTGAGCTGGTGCGAGGCCCAGTCGGCCGCGACACCCGCGCCGCGAATCGGAAGAAGGCGCACCTGGATGTCGGCCTGACCGACGGCACGGTCCGCCATGACCTGCTCCTGCGGGGTGAGCGAATTCCAGACGGATGCCTCGGTCGCGGCATCGATGAGAGCGCCGATGGCGGCGGCCTTGAGCTCCCGGTCGTGCTGGACGAGGAGCTGCTTGATAGCGCCGCGCCCGATCAGGGCGGTGAGAACGCCGGCGATCACGATCGCAGCGATGAACACCACGGCTGTGTTCACCACGGTCTGGTTGCTGGCTGCCGTGAGCCAGGATACGAAACTATTCCACCACGTCATGTGCCGCACTGTATCGCGAGCTCGGCGGCTTGGGCTGCTTTGCCGACGGCGTGCCTCAATGTGGGTGCCTCAATGTGGTCGGAGAACCCATGGCGGCCCGGCTCTTCATCGGAAGCAATCCGCCGCATCCGCCAGATGCCAGAAGGTGCCCAGGTCAAGCGTGCGGGTGGCCGGCAGCAGCCGCCGCGCGGCGAACGATTCTCCGCGGTCGTCGAGCTTGCGTTCGATGTGGCCGAGGACGGCGCCCGACCGGCCGGTGACCCGCCAGAGACCGTCCTTCACCGGGACCAGGGCGAGGCCGCGAACGGCCGCGATGTCGCGGCGAGGGGCTCGAAGCGGGGCCAGGAACGGGGTGTCGGTCATGGGGTCCTCCGGTGTCGGGTGGCGGGGTCTCGGGTGGCTGGTGCTGTGTTCAGCACGCTACGGGGGACTCCCGACATTCGAACCGTGTCCCGGTGGCCCCGGGGAGACCGGGACGCCGGAGGGCTAGGGCAGCTGGATGGCGCCGGTGACACCGGGACCGGCCAGGTCCAGGTCGACCGGCCGATTGGCCCGGGCCGTCTGGGCCACCACGATCCCGGCGAGGACGAGCAGGGCGCCGAGCGTCTGGACCCCGTCGAGGGTCTCGCCGAGCCAGAGGAACGCGAAGGCGAACGCGAAGATGACCTCCGATGCGGATACGATTCCCGCCGCGGTCGCGGTCAGGCGCGCGAGGGCCATATACGAGAGCAGGTACGGGGCGAACGAGCCGAGCACCCCGTTCCAGAGCAGGAGCGTCCAGAGGGGGGCCGCCACGGTGGCGAGATTGCCGTGCAGGCGCACGGACTCGGTGAGGAGTGCCGGGTCGATCTGCCACCATCCGCTGAGCAGCAGCCAGAAGGCGCTCGCGAACAGCATCGACCAGAAGGCCACGGCGAGCGGAGACGAGCTCGCGACCTGGCGCTCACCGACGAGGAAGTAGACCGCGAGGCAGATCGCCGCCGCGACGCCGGCGACGACCCCGAGCCCGGAAAGTGGGCTCGCCCAGATCTGCGCGACGATGGCCATGCCCACGAGCACACACCCGATCGCCCACCAGATCCGGGGCTTGACCCGTTCGTTGAAGACGAACCGCGCCACGAGGGCGATCAGGAGAACGCCGGAGTACTCGAGCATGAGTGCGATACCGACCGGGAGCAGGCTGATCGCGACGGCGTAGAACCACTGGATCAGCGCGACCCCGGCGACGCCGAGCAGGGCCATCACGGCGAGCTGGCGTCGGTCGATGCGGAACGCCGTGCGGTTCGTGACGAGCAGCACGGCGCCCGCGAGCACCATGATCACCGTGACCCTGACGAAGGTCAGCTGCGCGGGGGACAACCCCGCCTCAACGATGACTTTCGTCGTCGACCCGTTGAGCCCGAAGAGCAGGGACGCGAGGAGCGCGTACAGATACCCCAATCAGGAATCCCGGCCGGTGCCGTGCACCGCGAACGGCTCGATGTCCGTGATCTCGGCCTCGGTCAGCGTCGGCGCATCGAGGGCGGCGACGGTCTGTTCGAGCTGGTGCACGCTGCTTGCGCCGACGAGCACGCTCGTCACCTGCGGCTGGCGCAGGATCCAGGTCACCGCGAGTTGGGCGAGCGTCTGGCCCCGGCCGAGAGCGATCTCGTTGAGGGCGCGGGCTCGCTCGAAGTAGGTGTCCGTCAGGGCGTTCTCGGAGAGGAAACGGCTCGTCGCCGCGCGCGACCCTTCGGGGACGCTGCCGCCGAGGTACCGGTCGGTGAGGAGGCCCTGGGCGAGTGGGGAGAAGACGATGCTGCCGATACCGAGTTCGTCGAGCACGGGAAACAGGCCGTCCTCGATGTGCCGGTCGAACATCGAATAGCGCGGCTGGTGGATGAGCAGCGGGATCTTGTGCTCGGCAAGCGCCGCGGCGGCCGCCCTGGTCTCCTCCGGCGAGTAGTTGGACACGCCGACGTAGAGGGCCTTGCCCTGCTGGACGGCGGTCGCGAGGGCGCCCATCGTCTCCTCGATCGGGGTCTCCGGGTCCGGACGGTGCGAGTAGAAGATGTCCACATAGTCGAGGCCCAGGCGCCCGAGGCTCTGGTCGAGGGATGACAGCAGGTACTTGCGGGACCCGAAGTCGCCGTACGGGCCCGCCCACATGTCATACCCGGCCTTGCTCGACACGATGATCTCGTCGCGGTACGGTCTGAAGTCCTCCGCGAAGATCCGGCCGAAGTTGGTTTCCGCCGCACCGTATGGCGGGCCGTAGTTGTTGGCGAGGTCGAAGTGCGTGACACCGAGATCGAAGGCCCTGCGCAAGATGGCCCGCTGGGTATCGATGGGACGTTCGTGCCCGAAGTTGTGCCAGAGGCCGAGCGAGAGGGCCGGGAGCTTGAGCCCGCTCCGTCCGGTCCGGCGATAGGTCATGTCCGAGTAGCGGTTTTCAGCGGCGACGAAGCTCATGGGATCACTCTAGGGCCGCAGGGGGAGGGGACCCTCCTCAACAGGCATCCGTCCTGCGGTCTTGTCCCCGCAAACGGATGCCGCGGATCGTCCGTGTGTACACGGACGCACACTCGGACGTGACCCGGGGGCGTCGGAGACAGGCACGAGCGTCGCCCCCGGGCCTACGCCGGGCGAGCGTCCGGCGCCGACCAGGACGGGAGACACCATGAGCAACAGCATCACCGTGACCGGAATCGTGGCGACGACGCCGCGCCACCTCGTGACGAGCGCCGGCCTCGCGATCACCTCCTTCAGGCTGGCCTCCGGACAGCGCCGGTATGACCGGACCTTGCACAGCTGGGTCGACGCCGACACGAACTGGTATACCGTGACTGCGTTCCGCCATCTGGCCCACAACGTCGTGCGGTCGGTACGGAAGGGCGAGCATGTCCTCGTGGCCGGGCAGCTGCGGGTGCGAGCGTGGCAGAATGCCGAACGATCCGGTACCTCCGTCGAGGTCGAGGCGGAGGCGGTCGGCCATGACCTGTCCTGGTGCACAACGAACTACCTGCGACCGGTGACGGACACGGCAGCGGCCGCCCCAACCGCTGGTCCAACCGCCGCCCAAAGTGCTGCCCCAACCGCTGGCCCAGCCGCCGGCGCTGGCGAGCCGGCCGTGCGCTCGGTTTAGACTCGATGGCACTGGCCGCACCGCGGCCTCGGGAGGACAGACGTGCCGGCAGCACACAGGACGACACTCCGACCCGCGCTGGGCGTCGTCATCAGCGGCCTCGTTATCGCAGCCCTGGCCGGCTGTGCCTCAGGCGCCGCCGTACCGACGCCCGTGGCGACCACTCCCACGAGCACTCCGGTCGCCTCCGCGACGCCGACCGCCGCGGCCCCCGCGCCCGCAGTGCGACCCGAACTCGGCGCCCAGGCGAACATCGCATACTTCAACCAGGTCGCAGCGGCCGTGGATCCCGCGACGGGCGGTCGCGGCTTCGTGGACGCGCTCGTCGCCGCCGGATTCGACAAGGCGATGATCGAGGTCGGGTTCGACAAGACGAGCGTCAATCTCGATGCCGACTCCGTGCAATTCTCGGTCCGCTTCGCTGACGGGTGCCTGATCGGACAGAACGGGCCGAAGTCCGGCGGGTTCCACAGCATGGCCACCGCAGTGATCTCGACCGGCCGGTGTCTGATCGGGGCCACGCGGCAAATAGACTGGTAAGCACTATGGCCGAATTTATTTATACGATGGTCCGCGCACGCAAGGCGGTAGGCGACAAGCTCATCCTCGACGACGTCACGATGTCGTTCTTCCCCGGTGCCAAAATCGGCATCGTCGGGCCGAACGGTGCCGGAAAGTCGACGATCCTCAAGATCATGGCCGGCCTCGACACGCCGAGCAACGGGGAGGCGAAGCTCTCACCGGGCTACACCGTCGGCATCCTGATGCAGGAGCCGGAACTCGACGAGACCAAGACGGTCCTCGAGAACGTGCAGGAAGGCGTCGGCCCGATCAAGGCCAAGGTCGACCGGTTCAACGAGATCAGCGCCGCCCTCGGCGAACCCGATGCCGACTTCGACACCCTTCTCGCCGAGATGGGCACCCTGCAGGAAGCCATCGACGCCGCCGACGCCTGGGACCTCGACTCCCAGCTCGAGCAGGCGATGGATGCCCTCCGCACGCCCCCGGGAGACTCAGCAGTCTCAGACCTCTCCGGTGGTGAGAAGCGTCGCGTGGCGCTGACCAAGCTCCTGCTGCAGAAGCCCGACCTCCTCCTCCTCGACGAGCCCACCAACCACCTCGACGCCGAGAGCGTGCTCTGGCTCGAGCAGCACCTCGCCCAGTACGCCGGCGCCGTCCTGGCCGTCACCCACGACCGGTACTTCCTCGACCACGTCGCCGAATGGATCGCCGAAGTCGACCGTGGTCACCTCTACCCCTACGAGGGCAACTACTCGACCTACCTCGAGAAGAAGCAGGAACGACTTCTGATCGCCGGCAAGAAAGACGCGAAGATGGCCAAGCGTCTCGCCGACGAACTCGAGTGGGTCCGCTCGAACGCCAAGGGACGCCAGGCCAAGTCCAAGGCCCGCCTCGCCCGCTACGAGGAGATGGCCGCCGCGGCCGAGAGCACCCGCAAGCTCGACTTCGAAGAGATCCAGATCCCGGTCGGTCCCCGCCTCGGTGCCCAGGTCATCGACGCGAAGAAGCTGCACAAGGGCTTCGGCGACCGCGTACTCATCGACGGGCTCAGCTTCACCCTCCCGCGGAACGGCATCGTCGGCATCATCGGCCCGAACGGCGTGGGAAAGACCACCCTCTTCAAGACCATCGTCGGCAAGGAGCCGCTCGATGGCGGCGAGCTGAAGATCGGCGACACCGTCGACATCTCCTACGTCGACCAGGACCGCACCGGCATCGACCCGAACAAGTCGCTCTGGGAGGTCGTCTCCGACGGCCAGGACTACATCCAGGTCGGCAAGACCGAGATCCCGTCCCGCGCCTACGTGTCGACGTTCGGATTCAAGGGGCCCGACCAGCAGAAGAAGGCCGGCGTGCTCTCCGGTGGAGAGCGCAACCGCCTGAACCTCGCGCTCACCCTCAAGCAAGGCGGCAACCTGCTGCTCCTGGACGAGCCGACTAACGACCTCGACGTCGAAACCCTCGGCTCCCTCGAGAACGCGCTCCTCGAGTTCCCCGGTTGCGCCGTGGTCATCACTCACGACCGGTGGTTCCTCGACCGGATCGCGACCCACATCCTCTCCTACGAGGGCACGGACGAGAACCCGGCGAGCTGGTACTGGTTCGAGGGGAACTTCGAATCCTACGAGCAGAACAAAATCGAGCGGCTCGGCCCCGACGCCGCGAAGCCGCACCGGTCCGCGTACCGCAAGCTCACGCGCGACTAGGTCCCTCATGAAGCTGCACGTGCCGATCAGCCTGCGCTGGTCAGACCTCGACGCGTACGGCCACGTCAACAACGCCTCGATGCTGCGCCTCCTCGAGGAGGCGCGCATCCAGGCGTTCTGGCTCGACGACGAGGTGGACCCGGGCTCTGGGACCGGGACAGCCGTTCTCGACGGCCGGCCCGGCGCGGCGACGCTCACCGTGATCGCGCGGCTCGAAGCCGAGTACCTGTTGTCGATCCCGTACCTGCGGCAGCCGGTGGACATCCGCCTCTGGCTCGGCAAGCTCGGCGGCGCGAGCCTCGAGGTCTGCTACGAGGTCTGGGGGCCGGTGGACACCGAGCCGGCCGTGATGTACGCGCAGGCCAGTACGACGATCGTTCTCATCGACGCCGCGACGCAGCGCCCGCGCAAGATCAGCGCCGGCGAACGCGCCGCCTGGCTGCCCTACCTCGAAGACCCGGTACGGTTCACCCGCAGGGCGACCGTCCCGGAAGACTGAACGGCGCGCGGACGGACCGGACCGGGGCTGGATCACCCCGGTCGACCCGGGGAGCCCGGCGGCGGAGGAACCGGCTCCGCCGCCGGTTCCTCCGCCCGCTCAACTCGCGGTGACCGAGTCTCCCGAAACCGTGACGGTGATGCCGATCAGCGGCTTCGGGGCTGGGCCCGCGAGAACGGCGCCCGTCTTGGTGTCGAATTTCGAACCGTGGCACGGGCAGTCGAAGGACGTGTCGACGAGCTTCACGATGCAGCCCTGGTGTGTGCACACGGCGCTGAACGCCACGACGTTGCCCTTGGTCGGCTGGCTGACGAAAATGGCCTTGCCGTTCAGGGCGGTCTCGATCGAGCCGCCCACCGGGATGTCCGAGAGCTTGGCGACCACGGTCCCGCCGCTCCCGGCAGCGGCGGTGCCGCCGGCAGAGGGCGTCGCGGCAGCCGTCGAACCTCCCGACCCCGCGGCCGTGCCACCCGTCGTGGTCGGAGCGCACGCGGCGAGGGTCACGGCGGCGGTGCCTGCGGTGCCGATCAGCAGTGCGGTGCGGAGCGAGACCGCGGTGTCGTTCGTCATGATTCTCCTGGTGATGGTGGTCGTGGCGGTCGGTGACGGCGAATGCGGCTGTTCCTCGTTCGAAAGCGGGCGCTACTCGTTAGGGTGCTACTAGTTACTACGAGACCGGCCGGTCATCGGTTCAAAGCCGGTCAATGAAACCCGACCAACCTCGTCGCACTTCGTCGCACTTCGACGGACTTCGACGGACTTCGACGGAAACTGAACGAACGGCGCAGCGAGCCCGTGTTAACGATAGGAGGTGCGCGGTGACGGAGAAAGCCGGACGCGGGGAACGGCCCGTTGACGCGCGTGCCGACCTGCTGCGCGCCCTGCACGACACGCACGCCGCGGCCCTCCGTCGGTATGTGTCCCGGCTGACCGGGGATTCCGCCCTCGCCGACGACGTCGTGCAGGAGACGCTTTTGCGCGCCTGGCGACTGCCCCGGGTGCTCGAAGAAGCCGACTCCGCGCGCGCCTGGCTCTTCACCGTCGCCCGCCACCTCGTCATCGACGAATGGCGCTCGGCCAGGAACCGCCACGAGATCAGCACCGACGTGCTCCCCGAACGCCTGACGAAAGACGCGACGGCAGCGCTTCTGGACTCGTGGCTCGTGGCGGATGCCCTCGACGGCCTCTCCGCCGACCACCGGGCCGTCGTCGTCTGCGCGTACTACCGCGGCCAATCGGTCGCCGAGACGGCGCGCTCCCTCGATATCCCTGAAGGCACCGTGAAATCGCGCCTGCACTACGCCCTGCGCGCCATGCGCCTGAGCCTCACCGAAAGGGGAGTGACAGAGCGATGACGACGACAGGACCCGGCGCCGCAGGCAGCGAGCGCGACCGCTACGCCGAGTGGGATGCCGCGTACGTGCTCGGCGCGCTCGCGACCGAGGAACGCCACGACTACGAACGCCACCTGCGCAGCTGCGCGGACTGCACCCAGCGGGTCGCCGAGATTGCCGGGATTCCCGGGCTCCTCGGCCTCGTCCCGACGGCCCAGGTGCTCGAGTCCGAAGACCATGCGTTTGTCGCGCCGGGCCGCCCCGGGTCCACGGAATCCCCGGAGTCCGCCGCCTCACCTTCCGGCGACGACAGCCTGCCGCGGCTGCTCGCTGCTGCGCGACGCCGCCGCCGGCGCGGGCAAATGCTGCAGGCCGGGCTCATGGTCGCCGTGGCGGCCGTCGCGGCGACGGTGGCGATCGTGCTGCCGGCCCGGCTCGCCCCGGCAGGAGTGACGGAACCCGCCGGCGCGCTCGTCACGCTGCACCAGGTGGTCCCCAACCCGCTGAGCGCGGATGTCCGCCTGGTCGCTCAGCCCGGCGGTACCCGGATCGACGGCTCGTGCAGCTACGGCCTGCCCGAATCCGGCACCGGCAGTAGCACGGGTACCGGCACAGCGGCGGAGCGAGCGTACGCGATGTTCGTCACGGACCGGAACGGGGAGGCGACGCAGGTCGCGAGCTGGCTCGCGGGCCCGGGGATGACCGTCCCTCTCTCGGGCACCACGAAACTGGCCGCGGACGAGATCTCATCGGTGGACATCCGTTTGCAGCCCAGGGGCATCGTTCTGCTCGCGGTCGAGCCGGGGCTGGAGTCGGCGCAGTAACCGCACCTATTCCTTGTTGGCGGGAACCCGGACCATGCCCTCCTGGGCGACGGTCGCGAGGAGGAGGCCTGCCCGGCTGTAGATGCTGCCGGTGGAGAGGCCGCGTCCGCCCTGGGCGGTGGGGGAGTCCTGGACGTAGAGCATCCATTCGTCGACGCGTCCGAAGCGGTGGAACCACATCGCGTGGTCGAGGCTCGCGACCTTGAGGCCCGGCGTCGCCCAGGCGATGCCGTGGCGGCGCATGACGGGCTCCATGATCGAGTAGTCGCTCGCGTACGCGAGGGCGGCGCGGTGCAGGTCGGGGTCGTCGGGAAGCGCGCCGAGGGTCTTCATCCAGACGGCCTGGTGGCTGGTGTGCTCACCCTTGACCTGCAGGTAGATCGGCGAGGGAACGTGCCGCATGTCGAAGGGGCGTTCGCTCGCCCAGTAGCGGGCGATCGTGTGGTCGACCTGGGCGAGGGACTCGGCAGCCGTCGGCAACGACTCCGGCTCCGGCAGCCCGGTCGGCATGTCGATGTGGTGTTCGAGGCCCTCGTCGTCGTCCTGGAAGGAGGCGATCATCGAGAGGATCGGGCTGCCGTTCTGGTAGGCCTGCGTGCGCCGGGTGGAGAAGGAGCGGCCGTCGTGGATCCGGTCAACGGAGAACGTGATCGGCTGGCTGACGTCGCCGGGACGCAGGAAGTAGCCGTGCATCGAGTGGACGTGGCGGTCGTCGGGCACGGTGCGCATCGCGGCGACGAGGGACTGCGCGAGGACCTGTCCGCCGAACACCCGGCCGAGGGGCATCCACTGCGACGGGCCGGTGAAGATGTCTTCGCTCGTGCGGGCCCCGGTATCGGTCAGGTCGAGGGCGTTCAAGAGACCTTCCATCGGCATGTCCATGCGTCCTCCTCGGCAGTGTGTGCGAAGTCGGTATGAGCCTCGCCGTACCTTGGTAGTTTAGGAGCAGATGAGCCAGTCATTTATTCTCACGGATTCCTTTGCCCTCAGCGATCTGCAGGTCTACCTGTCGCGCGCCAGCCGTGTCGAGGACGGTTCGGTGCGCCTGATTTCGGCCGCCGGTGCGCTCGCGGTGTATTCCGCGATCCTCTACCCGCGCGGCCTCCTCGACGGGAGCCCGACCGTGCTTGGCCTGCGCACCTTCGGCCTCGACGAACCCGTCGACCTCGACGCGGTCGTGCCGGTGCGTTCCCTCCTCGACCGGGTCGCCCGCCGCGCGGCCGCGGGCGGCGACTCCGAGGCACCGGTCGCCGTGACCGTTCCCCTCGAGGTCACGACGGTGACCTGGGCCGGCATCTCCCCGCCGCGGGGCGGCTGGAAACTGCTCGGCGAGACGGATGCCGCGCTCCTCACGGGCGCCGCGGCCGCCGGTATCGACGAGGTCGCCGGCACCGTGCCGCGGGACTCCGGTGCGCAGGTCGTGCAGCGGGTCCGTTCCGAGGTGTGGGGCCGCCCGATCGCCGGACTCGAGATTGTTCCTGCCGGAGCGGCATTCGCGGCGGTGAGTCTCGGCTTCCTGCCGAAGGACGAACCGGTGCGTCTCTTCGAGACCGGGCCCTGGACCCGGCTCAGCACGAGCCGCGGCCACATCCTCGTGCGCCGCAAGCCCTGGTCCCTGCGCGCCTGACCGGAGTACGCGTCCGCCGGGGTCCCGACCGGAGCATGAACTACGATGAACGCGATGAGGGAACGAACCAGGGTCGAGCTCGGGCGCCGGGAGGACCTCGGCGCCGACTGCGCCAGGTGCTTCGGACTCTGCTGTGTCGCCCTGGCCTTCGCCAGGTCGGCCGACTTCCCGTTCGACAAAGCGGCCGGCGATCCCTGCGAGAACCTCGACGAACACGACGCGTGCCGCGTGCACGCGGAGTTGCGCCCCCGGGGATTCGCCGGCTGCACGGTGTTCGATTGCTTCGGTGCCGGCCAGAAGGTCTCGCAGCACTCCTTCGCCGGCCGGTCCTGGCGGGACGACCGGGCCACCAGGGACGCCATGTTCGCGACCTTCCCGATCGTGCGGCGGCTGCACGAACTCCTCTGGTACCTCGACCAGGCGATCGGACTCGTCGGAGATGCGGGTGACCCGGCGCCACTGCTGGCGCGCTTCGATCACGTCAGCGCACTCAGTCGCGAGCGGCCGGACACGCTCATGGGCCTCGACGTCGACGCGGAGTACGCGGCCGCGCGCCCGCTGCTCCTCCGGGCGAGCGAGGACGCGCGCAGGGTCGTCGCCGGAGTGAGACGGGACCGAGGAGTTCGGCGCCGGCTCGGACCGGGCAGCGACCTGATGGGTGCGGCACTCTCCGGTGCGGACCTTCGTGGACTGAGCCTGCGTGGCTCCCTCCTGATCGGAGCGGATCTCAGCGGCGCCCGCCTGTCGCACTGTGACCTGCTCGGCGTTGACCTGCGCAATGCGAACCTGGCCGGAGCTGACCTCTCCGGCGCGATCTACCTGACCCAGATGCAGGTCACGAGCGCCCGCGGCGACGACCGCACCCTCCTGCCCAGGGGATTCGTCCGGCCCTCGCACTGGAGTGCAGGGGAACAGAACCGCCCGTGAGACGGTATCTCAGATACGGAGGTGCTCAGCGGGTGATCCGGCGCCGTCACCGGACGCGAGCAGTGCCGCCCAGATGTCGGCACGGGCATGGAAGGTGCCGAAGTCCCGCCCGAGGAGTGTCTCGGCCTGGCTCACCCGGGCCCGCACGGTGTGCCGGTGCACACCGAGTTCCGTGGCCGCCGGTCCGAACTGGCCGTTGTGCTCGAGCCAGACCCGCAGCGTGCGGACGAGATCGGTGCCGTGGACGTCGTCGTGCGCCGTGAGCGGCTGGAGGGTCGCCCGGCCGACTTCCGAGGCATCCGTGCCAGCGAGGAAGGCGAGAACGCCCTGCCGGGAGATCACGTCGAACTCGACGATGCCGGGCGAACCCTCGTGCGATCGTTCCAGGGCCTGGCGGGCCTGGGCGAGGGCGTGCGGCAGCTCACGATACCGGGCACGGTCGGAGAGGCCGAGGTGGAGCCCGAAGCCGACGAGCTCATCGAGCAGGGGTCCGGCGCTCGCGTCGACGCACAGGACCACGAGGCCGCCCTGCCGCGCGAAGAACAGGTGACCGGGACTCTCCTCGACCCGGAGCTCGAGGAACTCGGTCAGGGCGTCCAGCCGGCCCGGCGCGGGGTCGGTCACGGCGACCCGCACCGGCTCGAACGGGAGCGGCCCCCACATCTCGGCGGAGGTCGCCTGCACGAGGTCGATGTCGCCGCCGAGCAGGGCGTGCAACAGACCCGACCGGAGGAGACCGCGCGCGCGGTCGAGCGCACTGTTCTGCTCGAGCGCGAGCCCGGCCAGCGCGATCACGCTCGTCACGACCTCCTGGCTGGCCTGGTCGAGCTCGCCGGGCCCCCCGTGGGCGAGGACACCGCGTAACTGGTCGCGTCTGCCCAGGGTCTGCAGGGTGACCGTTTCCCCGCCGGCCGAGATGGAGGTGCTGGCCCGCTGCCCGCGCCGGATCAGCTGGGCCGCTTCGCGCTGCGCCCGGTCGAGGGAGCCGCGTGAAGCGGATGCCCCCGCGAAGGTGTCCCGGGGGAAGACCCGGTCGAGGGACCCGCTCATGTCGAAGAGTGCGACCCAGTGGCCGAGCTGCCGGGATAGCTCGCTGAGGGTCGCGCTGAGCCCGTCCGGGCGGAGCGCCGCAAGCGCGATCGCCCTCTGGGCGCTGAGCGCCCAGGTGTTCCTGGCATAGCGGAGTTCGGCGACGAGGTCGCCCGCCGCCCGGGCGACGGCGATGAACGGCGTCTCGTACGGCACTTCGACGAGCGGGAGTCCGCGGGACTGACAGGCCGCGACGAGGGCGTCTGGGGTGCCGGAGCGGAGGACTTCCGTGCCGAAGCCCAGGCAGACGATGCCGCGGTCGCGCAGCCGGGTCACGTAGTCGAAGTAGAACGCGTCCGTGAGGACTTCCGCGAACTGGCGCCCGGTCGTCAGCAGCACCTGGTGTGCGGACAGGAACGGAGTCGGGTCGGCGAGGTCGGAGCTGTGCACCCATTCGACGGGTTGGTCGAGGGCGTGCGGCGGCAGGCCGGCCTCGGGGGTGAGGAGGCGCAGCCGCAGGTCCGGCTGGCCGAGCAGGCGGCGCAGTCCGGGAAGTGGCGGCGGTGCGGTGATCGGGGACATGCGCCGAGTGTACAACGTGTCGAAAGTTGCCAGGCAATCTGTACAGTGCGGCGAGCGCGCCGCGGTCGACGGTCTGCCTACCATGACACTTGACATCGACGCCGCACAGTCGATGCACCTCGGTCCCGAACTGGAGCAGCCATGACAATCGTCGCATCCCCGCCCACCTCCATTCCGGTCGGCGGCCCGTCCCTCCCTCAGGAACGCCGCCTCGTCACCAGCATCCCCGGACCGAAGTCGCAGGCGCTGCAGGCCCGAAAGACCGCCGCGGTCTCCGCGGGCGTCGGAGTGACCTTGCCCGTCTACATCGTCGCTGCCGGCGGAGGAGTGCTCGTCGACGTGGACGGCAACTCCCTGATCGACCTCGGCAGCGGCATCGCCGTGACCGGCGTCGGAAACAGCGCGCCCCGCGTCGTCGAGGCCGTCGCCGCCCAGCTCGCCCAGTTCACCCACACCTGCTTCACGGTCGCCCCGTACGATTCCTACATCGAGGTCGCCGAGGCGCTCAACCGGATCACCCCCGGCGACCACGCCAAGCGCACCGCCCTGTTCAACTCCGGTGCCGAAGCCGTCGAGAACGCCGTCAAGATCGCCAGGCACTACACCGGACGGCAGGCCGTCGTCGCCTTCGATCACGCCTACCACGGCCGCACCACGCTGACCATGAGCCTCACCGCGAAGAACCAGCCGTACAAGAACGGTTTCGGCCCGTTCGCCGCCGAGGTCTACCGGGCGCCCATGTCCTACCCGCTGCGTGACGGCGGACTCGACGGCGTCGTCGCCGCGAAGCGCGCCATCTCCCAGATGGAGAAGCAGATCGGCGCCGAGAACCTCGCCGCGCTCATCATCGAACCGATCCAGGGCGAGGGCGGTTTCATCGTCCCGGCCGCGGGCTTCCTGCAGACCCTCCTGACCTGGTGCCGCAGCAACGGGGTCGTCTTCATCGCCGACGAGGTCCAGACCGGCTTCGCCCGCACGGGCGCGATGTTCGCGTGCGACCACGAGGGCATCGTGCCCGACCTGATCGTGATGGCCAAGGGCATCGCCGGCGGCCTCCCGCTCTCCGCGGTCACCGGCCGCGCCGAGATCATGGACGCCCCGCAGGTCGGCGGCATCGGCGGCACCTACGGTGGCAACCCGCTCGCCTGCGCTGCGGCCCTCGCTGCCCTCGACACCTACGAGAGTGAGAACCTCGTCGAGCGCGCCCGCGAGATCGGCACGATCCTCACCGGCCGGCTGAACGCCATCCGTGCCTTCGACAAGCGCGTCGGAGACGTCCGGGGCCGCGGCGCGATGATCGCGATCGAACTCGTCGACTCGGCGACAGGCGAACCGGATGCCGCCCTCACCTCCCGTGTCGCGGCAGCCGTCCACGCGCAGGGCGTCATCGTCCTCACCTGCGGAACCTACGGGAACGTAATCCGGTTCCTGCCGCCGCTCAGCATTTCGGATGAGCTCCTCGTCGAGGGACTCCAGGTCGTCGCACGCGCATTGGCGAACGCATGAGCCTGCTCGAGGCCCGGCCGGCCGTGCCGACCGGCGCGGTCGCCGGCATCCGCCCCGCCACACCAGCCGCCACCCCGCTCGTCGACGCCCGGTCGCAGCTCAGCGATGCCGTGGCCCTGCTCGGCTACCCTGACGGCCTGCACGCGCTTCTCGCGACCCCGCGCCGCGAGCTCACCGTCGCCGTGCCGCTGCGCCGGGACGACGGCAGCACCCGCCTGTTCACGGGCTACCGGGTGCAGCACAACTTCTCCCGCGGCCCGGCCAAGGGCGGCCTGCGCTACAGCCCGCACGTGACCCTCGACGAGGTGCGCGCCCTCGCGATGTGGATGACCTGGAAATGCGCCCTCCTCGACGTGCCATACGGTGGTGCCAAGGGCGGCGTCACGATCGACCCGCGCGAATTCTCGCTCCCCGAGCTCGAGCGCGTCACCCGCAGGTACACGAGCGAGATCCTGCCGATCATCGGCCCGGAGAAGGACATCCCGGCCCCGGACATCGGCACCGACGAGCGCACCATGGCCTGGATGATGGACACCTACTCCGTCAACGTCGGCTACACAGTGCCCGGGATCGTCACCGGCAAGCCGATCAGCCTCGGCGGCTCGCACGGCCGGGCGAGCGCGACCAGCCGCGGCGTGACCCACGTCGCCCTCGCCGCCCTCCGGCACCGCCGGATCACCCCGTACGGCGCGACAGCGGCCGTACAGGGGTTCGGCAAGGTCGGCCACGACGCCGCCATTTTCCTCGCTGACGCGGGGGTGCGGGTGATCGCGGTCAGCGACCAGTACGGCGCCGTCTACAACGAGCGCGGCATCGACTTCGCCGGGCTCGACGCGCACGTCGCGGCGACCGGGCGGGTCGTCGGCTTCGCCGGTGCGGACCCGCTCGACGGCGACGCCCTGCTCGAGCTCGACGTCGACCTGCTGGTCCCCGCAGCGGTCGAAGGTGTCCTGCACGCCGGGAACGCTTCCCGCGTGACGGCACGCGTGATCGTCGAGGGCGCGAACGGCCCGACCTCCCCGGCCGCCGACCGGATCTTCGCCGCGAACGGACAGCTCGTGGTCCCCGACATCCTGGCGAACGCGGGCGGGGTGCTCGTCTCCTACTTCGAGTGGGTGCAGGGCAACCAGGCCTACTGGTGGAACGCCGCAGAGGTCGAACAGAAACTCGAAGAGCGGATGCTCGCCGCCTGGCAGCAGGTCGTCGAAACCGCCGCCTCCCGGGACCTCTCCCTGCGGGCGGCGGCGACGGTCCTCGCCGTCGAACGCGTCGCCGAGGCGCACCTCCTCCGCGGGCTCTACCCCTGACACCCGTTCGCTTCCCACCGCCTGCCGCACCTGCTCCGTGACCGAAAGAGAACACCCGTGACCAGTCTCACCACCGAGAACCGACCCCTGAGCCCCGCCTCCCGCGAGAGCACCACCACGGGCACCGAGAGGGAGACCGAACTCCTCGCCCGGGTCCCCGACGGTCTCTACATCGACGGTGCCTGGCAGCCCGGCACGGGGGAGCCGATCATCGTGACCGACCCGGCCACCGGGCACGAGCTCAAGCGGATCGCCAACGCGGGCGTCGCCGACGGCGGCCGTGCCCTCGACGCCGCGGTCGCCGCCGCTCCCGCCTGGGCGGCGACCGCACCCCGGGTGCGGGCCGAGATCCTCCGTCGCGCGTTCGACCTGCTGCAGGAACGCCGGGAGGACTTCGCCCTGCTCATGACGATTGAAATGGGCAAGCCGCTCGCCGAGGCACGCGCGGAGGTCGGCTACGGCGGGGAATTCCTGCGCTGGTTCAGCGAGGAGGCCGTCCGGGTCGGCGGACGCTACGGACAGACCCCGGAGGGCACCGGCCAGATGGTGGTCTCCCAGCGCCCGGTCGGCCCCTGCCTCCTGATCACCCCGTGGAACTTCCCGCTCGCGATGGCGACCCGCAAGATCGCCCCCGCGCTCGCCGCAGGGTGCACCGTCGTGATCAAGCCCGCCGAACTCACCCCCCTCACCACGCTCCTCTTCGCCCAGCTGCTCGAGGACGCGGGCGTTCCCGCCGGAGTCGTCAACGTGATCACGACCGCGGACTCCGCCGCGGTCGCCGCACCTCTGATCGCAGACCCGCGGCTCCGGAAGCTCAGCTTCACCGGGTCGACGGGAGTCGGCCGCGCGCTGCTTCGTCAGGCCGCCGAGGGAGTGCTCCGCACCTCCATGGAGCTCGGCGGCAACGCGCCCTTCCTCGTCTTCGAGGACGCGGACCTGGACCGGGCCGTAGACGGCGCCATGCTCGCCAAGTTCCGCAACATCGGGCAGGCCTGCACGGCCGCGAACCGCTTCATCGTCCACGAGTCCGTCGCGGCCGAATTCGCGCGCCGCCTCGTTCTCCGGGTCGAAGCCCTCCGCATCGGCCGAGGCACCGAGGCGGACGTGACGATCGGCCCGCTTGTCAACGAGGCGGCCGTCGCCAATACCGAGAACCTGGTCCGCGACGCGCTCGACCGCGGAGCGACCCTCCTCACCGGTGGGTTCCGCCCGAAAGGGCCGGGCTCGTTCTACGCGCCCACCGTCCTCACCGATGTGGCCGCGGACAGTGACCTCCTCCGCCAGGAGATCTTCGGACCTATCGTCGGGATCATCACCTTCGCCGACGAGGACGAGGCGATCCGCCTCGCCAACGACACCGAGTACGGGCTGATCAGCTACGTCTTCACCGAGAACATCGCCCGCGGCCAGCGGATGATCGCCGGGCTCGATACGGGCATGATGGGACTCAACACGGGACTCGTGTCCAACGCCGCCGCGCCGTTCGGCGGCGTCAAGCAGTCCGGGCTCGGCCGGGAGGGTGGCCTCGAGGGAATCCACGAGTACCTGTCCCCGAAATACACCCTCATCCCCGCGTCATGAACGACCCGCACGATCTTCGAACGACCTCGCAGCACCCACGTATAGAGGAGTTTTCATGACAACCAGAATCGACCGCGACATCGTCATCATCGGCGCAGGGGCATCCGGCCTGACCGCAGCAACGTCGCTGCGCCGGGCCGGCCTCACCGTCGCTGTGCTCGAAGCCCGCGACCGGGTCGGCGGCCGACTGTGGACCGACGACATCGAAGGAGCGACGCTCGAAATCGGCGGCCAGTGGGTGTCGCCGGACCAGCACGCGCTCAAGGAGACCCTCGCCGAACTCGGTCTCCAGACCTACTCCCGGTACCGCGCCGGAGAGAACGTCTACATCAACGACTCCGGGGTACGCACCCGCTTCGAGGGCGAGATCTTCCCGGTCTCCCCGGAGACCCAGGCCGAGATCGTCGCCCTCATCGCCACCCTCGACGAGCTCGTCGCCGAGGTAGACCCCGACCGGCCGTGGGCGCACTCCCGGGCCGCGGAACTCGACCGGATCTCCTTCGCCGGGTGGCTTGAAACCCAGACGGAGGACCAGGAAGCCCGCGACAACGTCGCGATGTTCATCGCCGGCGCCATGCTGACCAAGCCCGCGCACGCCTTCTCCGCCCTGCAGGCCCTGCTGATGGCCGCGAGTGCCGGTAGTTTCAGCAACCTCGTCGACGCCGACTTCATCCTCGACGAACGCGTCGTCGGCGGCCTCCAGCAGGTCCCGCTGCTGCTCGCGGAGCAGCTCGGAGACGACGTACACCTCGGCCAGCCGGTGCGCACCCTGCGCTGGGACGACGAGGGCGTCGTCGCGGTCACCGACGGACTCGAGGTGCACGCCCGCCGGGCGATCCTCGCGCTTCCACCGACACTGCTGAGCCGGATCTCCTTCGAACCCGCCCTGCCCCGCCGCCAGCACCAGCTGCACCAGCACCTCTCGATGGGTCTCGTGATCAAGGTCCACGCGGTCTACGAGACCCCGTTCTGGCGCGAGGACGGCCTCTCCGGCACCGCGTTCAGTCCCTACGAGCTCGTGCACGAGGCCTACGACAACACCAACTTCGGCGACGACCGCGGCACCCTCGTCGGCTTCGTCTCCGATGAGGCAGCGGATGCCGTCTTCCGGCTCCCCGCGGAGGAGCGCCGGGCGCGCATCCTGCTCTCGCTCTCGCACTACTTCGGGGACAAGGCTCTCTCGCCGGCGGTCTACTACGAAAGCGACTGGGGCAACGAGGAATGGACCCGCGGAGCATACGCCGCGAGTTTCGACCTGGGTGGCCTCGCCCGTTACGGCGCGGACCTGCGCACCCCTGTCGGGCCGATCCATTTCTCCTGCAGCGACCTGGCCGGCAAGGGCTACCAGCACGTCGATGGGGCGATCCGGATGGGTCGCGACACCGCTGCCGCGATCGCGGCCGTGCTTGAGCCGGTGCTCGAGCCGGTCGGGGCGTTGACGAGCGTCCTGAACTAGGCAGCCGCCGGGCGCGCGCTCGCGGCGTCGGCTACGTCTCGCGGCGGTGCATCGAGCGCGCGCCGCGAGACGCGCCGCGAGCCGCGAGCGGTCGGCCGCGCCCCGAGACGGATGCTGCCCCTCGGCGTGGCCGTTGCGCGTTGTCGTGTTCGTGGCGTGTCTTTCGTCTCGCGGCGTCGCTTCCACCGCGCGCCGCGAGACGCGCCGCGAAACGGATGCTGCGCCTCGGCGTGGCCGTGGCGTGTCTTTCGTCTCGCGGCGTCGCTTCCGCTGCGCGCCGCGAGACGCACCGCGCGCCGCGAGACGCGCCGCGCGCCGTTACCGGTGCGGCCGGGGGTCAGACCGCGGCGGCGGCGGCCCGCCCCGCGATGCGTCCGGAGAACAGGCATCCGCCGAGGAACGTTCCCTCGAGCGCCCGGTAGCCGTGCATGCCGCCGCCGCCGAAGCCGCTCGCTTCGCCGGCGGCATAGAGGCCAGGCACGGGCGTACCGTCCGGGCCGAGGGCGCGGGCGGAGAGGTCCGTCTCGATGCCGCCGAGACTCTTCCTGGTCAGGATGTGCAGCTTGACCGCGATCAGCGGGCCCGCGTGCGGGTCGAGCAGGCGGTGCGGGCTCGCGACGCGGATCAGGCGGTCGCCGCGGTAGTGCCGGGCCTGGCGGATCGCCGTGATCTGGGCATCCTTGGTGAAGGCGTTGTCGAGTTCGCGGTCGCGGGCGCGGATCTCGCGCTCGACCTGGGCGAGGTCGAGGGGAGCATCGGGGGAGAGCCGGTGCATGCCCGCGAGCAGGTCCGGCAGGGTGTCGGCGACGACGAAATCGGCACCGTGCTTCTTGAATGCCTCGACCGGGCCCGGAGCACCCTTCGAAACCCGTTTGGCCAAGAGGGCCAGGTTCTTGCCGGTCAGGTCGGGGTTCTGTTCGGAGCCGGAGAGCGCGAACTCCTTCTCGATGATCTTCTGGGTGAGGACGAACCAGCTGTGTTCGTGGCCGGTGCGCAGGATGTGTTCGAGCGACCCGAGCGTGTCGAAGCCGGGGAACAGGGGCGCGGGCAGCCGAGTCCCCGTCGCGTCGAGCCAGAGCGAGGACGGACCGGGCAGGATCCGGATTCCATGCGCCGCCCAGACCGGGTCCCAGTTTGCGATGCCCTCCGGGTAGTGCCACATCCGGTCCCCGTTGATCAGCCGGGCGCCGGCCCGCTCGCTGATGCCGAGCATCCGTCCGTCGACGTGCGCGGGCACGCCGGACAGCAGCTCTCGTGGCGCCGTACCGAGCCGGGCCGGCCACTGGGCGCGGACTTGTGCGGGATTGCCGCCGATGCCGCCGCTCGTCACGATGACGGCGGATGCCCGCAGTTCGAAGTCGCCGACGACCTCGCGCGAGCTGGGTGCGCCTCGGGGCGCGTCGCTCGGGGCGAGGATGCTGCCGCGCACGCCGATCACGACGCCGTCCCGGGTGAGGAGCTCGTCGACCCTGCGGCGGTGGAGCGCCGTGACGAGGCCGGACCGCACGCCTTCCCGCACGCGCTCGATGAAGGGGGCGAGAATGGCCGGACCGGTGCCCCAGACGATGTGGAACCGGGGCACGGAGTTGCCGGGACCGAGGGCTGTGGTGCCGCCGCGTTCGGCCCAACCGACGACCGGGAAGAAACGGATGCCGAGCGCGCGCAGCCAGGCGCGCTTCTCGCCGGCCGCGAAGTCCAGGTAGGCCTCCGCCCAGCGGCTCGGCCACAGGTCCTCGTCACGGTCGAAGCCCGCGGTGCCGAACCAGTCCTGTCTGGCGAGGCCGGCGGAGTCGTGTACCCCGAGCCTGCACTGCTCAGGCGAGTCGATGAGGAACAGGCCGCCGAACGACCACCAGGCCTGGCCGCCGAGCGAAGCGGGCGGCTCCTGATCGAGCAGGATGACCCGCTTTCCTGCAGTGACGAGCTCAGCCGTCGCGACGAGCCCGGCGAGGCCGGCCCCGACCACGATCGCGTCGGCCTCGCTCGGATCCCCGTGAGGGGATGTCGCTCGGGGTCCGGTCGCGTGCGGGGGAACCGTGCTCATCGTGACTCCAGTGTCAGAAGGGCAGCGGGAGTCGAATGCCTATCGGGCCCGCGGGGCGTCGCTTCACGCGATGCTGGCTCCCATGCTAGCTGTGCGGTTCCCCGGATTCACTCCAACTGGTGAGCGCGTTTTTGCTGGTGAGGAGGATGGGTTGCTGTCGGGGGTCGAGTCCGGGTGGTGGGGTGAGCCAGTATCGGCCCCTGTTGTCGCGGGTGATGCGCCAGTGTTCGTTGTGGAGTCTGAGGTGGTCGGCCCGGCAGAGCAGGATCCCGTCGTCGAGGTTGGTTTCGCCGGAGTCGTCTTTCCAGTGGTGGATGTGGTGGGTTTCGGTCCAGGAGGGTGGTCGGTCGCAGCCGGGCCACATGCAGCCGCCGTCGCGAATAGCGAGGGCGGCCCGTTGTGCGAGGGAGAAGGTGCGTTGTTCGCGGCCGAGGTCGACACCACTGCCGTGGTCGTCGAAGGTCACGTCGAGGATCCCGCTGTCGCACTGATTGCGTTCGAGGGTTTCGGTGGAGACGGTGACCGCTGTCCCCTCGATGACGCCGGGCTGGAGTGCGGGCGCCTCTGTCGCGCGGTTCGCCTCGGCATGGGATGCGAGCTCATCCGCGGCGGCGGGAGTCGACCCGCCCGGTTCCATCCCACCGGCTGCGGCCCCGATAGACGCGGTGCCGACCTGAGTAGTCCCGGCCGATACGGTCCCGGTTGGTGCGGTCCCGGTGGGTGCCATACCGGTCGATACGGCCCCGCTTGGTGAAGTACCGGCGGGTGTGGTGCTCGTGGGGCGGATGGTGACCATGCGGACGGCGGGGCTGCGGCCGCCGGCGATGCGCTTGGGGTCGGCCTTGACGCCGAGTTTGGTCAGGGCGAGGAACGCGTCCGCGGTGAGTTGTTCGCTCGTGCGCGGGTCGTCCTGCACCCGCTTCGCCCAGGCCGCCTGCTCCTGGTCCACGAACCGCACCCCACCCCGGCGGGGGCTCGTGATGGCGTCGTAGGTACTCATCAGGTACTCGCCGTCTTCCGGGGCGAACAGCCCCACCATGCGCACCTGGCCGGTGGAGAGGCGCCAGAACCGCAACGACCGGTCGTCGTAGGCGGCTTTTTCCCGGGCGGCGATGCCGGCCTCATCGAGTACGTCCCGCACCCGGCGGGCCCGCTTGAAGAGCTGGTCCGCGTTGAGGGTTCGTGCTTCGGCGAGGAGCCGGGCGAGGGCGCTGGCGAGTTTCTCCGGGGTGATCGCCCGGTCCAGGTCGCCCAGGCCTTTGCGGAGCGCATCGGCCTTCTCAACGCTCAGCCAGCCCTCGGCGAGGGCCCGACCGATCGGGGCGTGCCACGGCGGCACCGCGGCCGGTGGCACCACCGGCGGCAGGTTCGGCACTGTCCCGTCGCGGGGTGGCGGTCCGTCGGCCCCGTCGGACCCGTCGAGGGGCGGGGTTCCTTCGAGCGGCTTCTGCGCGTCTGCGGCCTCCCGGGCGGCCCTCTCAGCGGCATCGGTCTCGGCCAGCAGCCGTCCCACCCCGAGGAGCTTGACGGCGTCGCCCTTGCTCGACCCGGAGATGGACTGCAGCAAGTCCTCCGGGTTCCGGAACCCCTTCCGGGCCGCAAGCCCCTTCCCGCCGAGCTCGGGACGCGACCGCCGGGCGAGGGTCGCCGCCATCCACGCGGCACACGTCTCCAGCGCCCGCCGGGAATCTGCGATCAACGCTTGCCCGGCGAGAACCTGCTCGTCGCTGAGCGCGTCGTAGTCAGCTGACGACCTGCCCAGGGCCGCGACAGCATCCGGCACCAGCACAGTGGCGGAGGCGCGGGGAGACGCACCGCCGTGCGACTGATGGGGCGAAGTGGGCGACTCCGGGAGAGTGGTCATGCCTCAAAGTTACGACCGACCACCGACATTCCTTGAGCCAGGCTCAGTTTTGTGGAAACATCCCCTGATCAGGTATCTGTTGAGGAGAGGCCCCCGAGATAACGGGTGCCTTAGCGATCCCGGTCACCCGCCCTCCCGTCATTCCCGGTGAGTGGGGGCTAACTCAGGAAGAACCGCCGGATGCGCGCGAACAGCCCCGAGATTCCGCTCCGCTGGACACCGCCGCACACAAATCTCCTGAGTTGGCCCCCGCCACGTGAGGGACCCACTTCGGACGCCCGCTATGACCCGACTGAACCCGAGTGGACGTCGACGGAACACCGTCGGCCGTGGATACAAGGGGGAGTACCAGAGGGAGAGGGCGCGGTCAGTCGTCGAAGGTGTTGAGCATGGCGTGTGCCGCGCGCTCGAGGTAGTCCCAGAGCACGGTGCGCTGCAGCTCGGGGAGCTCGCAGGAGTCGACCGCGGCACGCATGTGCAGCAGCCAGCGGTCGCGGGCGTCCGGGTTGACCTTGAACGGCTGGTGTCGCTGGCGCAGCCGCGGGTGCCCGCGCTGTTCGCTGTAGGTGCCCGGGCCGCCCCAGTACTGCTCGAGGAAACCGGTGAGCCGCTCGGCCGCCGGGCCGAGGTCGTCCTCCGGGTACATCGGCTTCAGCACCGGGTCACCCGCGACGCCTCGGTAGAACTCGGTGACGAGTCTCTCGAAGAAGGGTCGCCCGCCGACCTGCTCGTAGAACGAGGCGCCGATCGCCGCGCCGTTCTCTCCGTTGCGTAGCAACACCCGGGCGGGCAGTGCCGGGTCGACCGGGGTCGGGGC